>JAHEBG010000127.1 GCA_024642445.1 Gammaproteobacteria bacterium
ATTCGAGCCATTTTGGGCCGCCCTGCGCGATCATGACGCATCCGAAATCTGGAAAGTCCGCTTCGAAGCCGCCAATAAAGCCGCCTTGGCTGCGGTGATGGCCGGCCAAACCGATGTGGTGCTGGGAATTGTATTTGACCGACTGTATGTGCTGCGCAATCAGCTGGTGCACGGCGGTGCCACTTGGAACAGTCAGGTCAACCGGCGACAGATTCAGGATGGCAGCCAGCTGATAGGCACCCTGTTACCGATCATGCTCGAGATTCTAATTGCGCATCCAGAGCTGGATCTTGGCGAGATTTTGTATCCGGTCATTGTCTAAACTACAGCCCAACTTTTTTTGCAGGCGTTGTCGACATAATACGAACTCCTGACGGTAACAACGGTGACCTAACGGTTAAATTGGAATTGAACCATTACGCAGTTACTACTTGGGGGCATCTTTGGGGGCATCGACTCGACTGCCTGCCCTGAAAGCCGCGCAGTTAAAGGGGTTTGAACTCTCTTTCGGTGGACGCCACCTCCACCAAATGAAACCCCCGCGAAAGCGGGGGTTTTTGTTTTACTGACCGTAATAGGCCTTGACCCGGGGATCCCGGGCATAGGGCCCGGTTAATGGAAATATCGGTACGCTTTGATTATTCACCTTCTTGAAACACCGCGCGGTATTGCGTTCATACTCACCGAGGGTACTCATGGCCAAGAATATCAGCTCTTCGTAAGATTCAGGCTCATTGTAATCCAGGTCTTCAACGTAGGCCTTGGCGTAGAGCTCGAATTTGCGGGCACAATCGTCATGCAAGGCCTGCCTTCTTCCGGCTTCATCGGCAAACAAGGCTGGGTCGAAAACAGGCGAACCATCGCCATTGAAACACAATGCATCTATAGCGCTCTGAGGCTCCAGTCTTGCGGCATAACCCGTAGCCATTGCATTGCACTTATCTCGGCTGAAGGGCTGCGGCCTGGAACTGTTGTCCATGGCAAAATACGGCTCGCCGTTCGGCTTGAAACAATAGGCACCGGTTTCTGCCCGGTACTCGGAAAGAAATGCGGCATTAATAGCAGCATCTGCCGTATACGTGCGTTTAGACTGCATTTTATCCAGCACGGTATAGTAGAAAACCCGCGCAAAAGTCAGACAGATTCCAGGGCGCACGGCTGCAGCCTTGGGGCCCAGCGCAAAGCGCGGAAACATCCAGGATGTGCCAGTTCTGTTATGCAAGATGCAGGCCGGATACTGCTTTTTAATCGCTTCTGCTGTACTCCACGGATACTTTGTATGCCCATCATACGAATCGACTTCGTATTTCACGTCTTCCCAAAGGTCATAACAACGGGCAAAAGGCTCCGTTGTGGGGCGGGCTGACACGGCCTCGTTTGTATTTTTAGAAACTGCGGTAGTCTTGGCAGGCATTTGCCCTGCACTGTCGACACGCTTCGCCGCTTCGGCAGAATCCTGCGCCGGTGTATTGCCCTTCTGCGGCTCGGCATTCGCCGGCACATCGCTCAAGGAAACGGGCTGAGTGACCATAGTTGCCAATGCCGTACGCCATTGCGTGCCATACCCTACCCAAGCCAGCAAAGGCGACGCCGCAACCCCCAAAGGGATGCCTAACATTAGACCGAACATCAAATTATGCAGCACGTTTTCATATTTGCTCAAAAACATGCCCAACACAAAAACCAGAACAAGAGCGGAAACAATGGCCGCAACAGCTGAGACCACCACCATGATCAGCATCTGCCAACTGAAGGTCATTTCCGCCCAATGCACCACATCTGAAATGCCCTGCATGCGCGGCATGCCCGCAAACAACCAGGCTATGACAGCCGCAACTATCACTGCCACAATGCCAATCAACCGGTCTCCATCTTTTTCTGCACTGGCCTTAGCTTTACGCGCTTCAGCTACCGCTGGCTTCACGGCGTCCAAAATCTTGGCGTCGGCAATGCCTTCAGGATGGTATTCAAACGGTTGCTTGCAGTGCCCGCACTGGATAGTTCGGCTGGACGTGACTGCAGGAACCCTTAATTTTCCCCCGCAATGCGGGCACACAATGATTTCCGGTGTCTGACTCATGCTTTTCCCCAAGCATTTCAATTCAGTTTACCCAATATCAGAGCAATAAAAAACCCCAAGAAGACGGGGCTGAATTACTATCGAATCCGATGGTATTTGCCGTACACAAGCAAACGCTTGCTGTTTGCTTCAGCAATGCTGATATGAAATACCCGTGTGCAAGGCACGATTGTTGGTAGCGCGTATTGATTACCCACGCAGTTAATTCTGCTGCGCCAACTCTTTATCAATGGCCAGGCTGTTGTGGCAGTGCAAGCCCACTGCCCCCAGGGTTAACAACGCCAATACCGTTGAAAGCAATGCAAAAGCCAAGTTCATGGTGCGTCTCCTGTGCGGATTCGCTCTTATCTGGCGCTTGTTTCCTAGAGCAAACAATCCAACACTGAAAAGTGTGCGGGCGTATTCAACGGCCAGCAATCAAAACAGGCGGCTAGGCGTTTGCTGTTATAACAAACCGGCGTTGGCAGCCTCATTGAGCTTGGCTTTTGCCAAGCTTTCAATTTGTGTATATGGCGTTTTGAAACACGGCTGTTGGCGAAGTTCATTCAACAGTGGGTCGTTGGCCAATAATCTGTAATACAACACAAAACCTTCGTCGGCTGCATTTTGCAACGTGGCGCAGGCATTGGGCCAGTCGCGCAGCAAAGCATAGCTGTAGGTATCGGCCCACTGCACACCGGTGGCACCGGTGCGCCGTTTGCCTTGGTAGGATTTCAAGGCCACACGCAACAAGGTGTTGGCCTGCGCCGTTTTGCCTTTATTGAGCAACGCCGCACTGACCACCACCGGATCAAACGGATAGCTCACATCCTGCGCTGTTGGCACGGGCTTCAGCAATTCGGGCACCATTTTTTGATAGAGGGCCAAGGCTTGGTCGGGGTTGCCTGAAAGGTTTGCGTATAAAGCCTGCTGCCAGGGCGAGGACCGTTTCATGCGCTTTACGATTGCGGCGGCCTGTGTATATTGCCCCTGCAACTCGGCCATGGCCACCGCCAGCTGCTCTTTACGGGAATGGTCTTGGGACTTTTGCAGCAAGGGCGATGCAACGCAGGCTTGGGCGGCCTGCACGGCACCAAAATCAATCAAAATGCGGCAACGCTTGCTCACGCCCACATACGTTTCCGGGTCACTGTCGATGAATTTTTGCACTACCGTTAACGCACCGCGCAAATCGCCGCGATAACTCAGCAAATCGGCGCGCTGAATCATGGCCCGCGAAAATTCGGGAAATTGCGCCATGATTTCCAAATTCATGCGTTCGGCATCCTGCAAACGATCCAAGGCAATCAAGGCTTCAACGTATTGCACACGAATAATGGCCGACAACGGATCCAAGGCGATGGCTTGCTCAAAAACCGCCAGCGCATTCTTGGGTTGATCGAAATTCAATAACCATTCGCCATACCATTGGTAACCGGTGGCGTAATTGGGCGAAAGCGCAATGCCGCGCTTGAAGGTGTCGGCGGCATCCAGCGAATTTTTAAAATACGAAATGCCCCCGGCTTTGGCAATGTAGGCTTCGCCCAAGTTCGGATCAATCTGCAGGGCCTTTTCCACATATTGGTTCAACCGGGCTTCGCTGTTGGCATCGCCGGCGCCGTATTCTTCCAACAGCAAGGTGGCGGTAGCAGCCGCGGCATAGGCCTTGGCATACGCTGGGTCCAATTCAATGGCGCGCTTAAAGTGAACCAGCGCCTTGCGCATATCGCCCACCAAACGGTTGGGCAGTAAGGCCATACCGCGCAGGTACTCCTGGTAGGCTTCAAAATTTTGAGTGCGCACGGTTAGCAGTTGCCGTTGGCCCTCTTCAGGCAAGGCGCCTTGAATGGCCCGCACCACCTCGGTGGCCACTTCGTCTTGAATTTTGAATACATCGGCCAATTGCCGGTCGAAACGTTGCGACCACACATGCGCGCCATCGCTGGTACGCACCAACTGCGTGGTGATGCGCAAGGTATTGCCGGACTGCTGCACACTGCCTTCCAACAAGAAGGCGGCGCCCAGTTTCTGGCCAATTTCACGCACATCCATGGCCTTGCCTTTAAAGGCAAACGACGAGGTGCGGGCAATCACTTTCAGATCGGCCACACGCGCCAGCATATCCAGCGTGGTTTCGGCGAAGCCATCGGAGAAATACTCATTGGCCGGGTCGCCACTCATATTGACCAACGGCAACACGGCAATGCTGCGTTGCTCACGCTGGGCAGTTGGGCCAGGTTTGTTCACGGCTGACTGCTGGGCATTGGCCAGCGTTTGGGCTTCGCGCTGAGGCGCAAAATAGAATTTATCGGTAACGAAATACAGCAGCGCCAAGACCGTTAACAGCACCATTAAACGGTTCATTCGAGCTCGGGTTTGAGGCTTGATGGATTGGGCAACGGGCACATCGCCTTCGCGCTTCAAGCCTTCGGCGGTTAATTCAAACAACCAGGCCACCGCCACCGCCACCACAAAACCCAGCGCCAGGGCATACACCAAGGCCTTCAATACCCAAGCGGGGGTGTCGAAGATCGGCAACAGGGTTTCCGACACCTGCAACACCAACCACGCACCCACCAAATACAAGCCGGCCATGCGGAACACGTTACGGCGGCGCAGTTCGGCAATCAGGCTCACGGGCTCTCCCTATTCCATGAAAGCAGGCTTAGGCGTTCAGTATAGCGTGCAGACCTGCAAAAGCGAGCAGCACGCTTTTGCAGG
>JAHEBG010000128.1 GCA_024642445.1 Gammaproteobacteria bacterium
CAGCATGCTTTTTCATCCTCATTCCACCGGCTGTAAGGACGACCGGCCAAAGCCATATTGTAATAGCGTCCATGTTCGGTAACTTCACTGCCTAGCCATTGTGGCCGCACGAAATCCTGATGGACATCCGTCAGCTCGATTTCCGCAACCACCAACCCTGCATTTTCACCGAGGAACTCGTCGATTTCCCAGAGTACGCCGTCGCGCGGGACATAATGCCGTATTTTATCGACCTTGCCTTCGGTCGCCAATGCCATAAGGCTTTCCGCATCAGACAAAGGGATGGCATATTCGAATTCCTGACGCTTCGGCCCCATCTCGCGCGACTTGATATTCAAATGCGCGGTATCGCCGGCAATGCGAATGCGCACGGAGCAGTGCTCGCGGCCTTGCTTCAAAGCATCGGGATCGTTCAAGTAGGCCTGGGCCATACGTTTTCTGGACGTTGCCTCGCTCCGCCATGCGTCCGATATCAACAGGAATTTACGTTCGATTTCAATACCCATCAGGCGCGCTCGAAAACAGCAATCGATTCAACATGCGCCGTTTGCGGGAACATGTCCATGGCACCGGCCTGCAGCAGTCGATAGCCCCGCTCTTGCACCAGGTAACCTGCATCGCGTGCCAGCGAAGCCGGATGACAGGATACGTAGACAATGCGCTCGATACCGGTAAGGTCCAGGCGCTTGAGAACCTCCAGCGCACCGGCGCGCGGTGGATCAATCAATAATTTGGTAAAGCGTTGCCGGCTCCACTGCTGGGTGGCAATTTCTTCATTCAGATCGGCCGCAAAAAAACGGGCGTTGTCGATGCCGTTCAATTCGGCATTTTCAGCGGCACGTGCCACCAATCCGGCATCGCCTTCCACACCCACCACCTGTGCAACACTTCGCGCCAGAGGCAGGGTGAAATTGCCCAGACCACAGAACAAATCCAAGATCTCGTCTTCCTGCCTTGGATTCAACAATTCAATGGCACGTTGAATCATGGCTTCATTCAGGCGGGCATTGACCTGTATGAAGTCGAGAGGCCGGAACCGGAACTGTATGCCGTATTCGGGCAGCATAAAGTGCAATGGCGGATAATCTTCGCGCAGCGGTTGTACGCTGTGCGGGCCGCCGGACTGCAGAAACACTTGCAATTGATGTTTATCGCCAAACTCGGACAGGCAGGCCAAATCACTCTGGCACAGTGCTGTCAGATGCCTGAACACCAAGGCCAAAGGCCCATCGCCCTGAATGAACTCGATTTGCGGAATATCGGTTTTAGCCTGCAGGGAAGCGATTAATTCGGTCAGAGGCACAATCAATGCAGCCACATCCGGCACCACCGTGTGGCAATACGCAAGCTGTGCCACAAATCGTGGGTCCACTTCCCTGAAGCCCACCAAAACTGCACCCTTTTTTTCAACGTAACGCACTGAGAACCGGCCCTTACGACGGTATTGCCATGGCTGGGCGGTCAAAACCGGGAGCACATCGGAAGGCTGCACATGACCGATCCGCTGTAAATTTTCGGTCAAAGTCCGCTGTTTGGCCTCGATTTGCCGGTCTGCATGCAAATGCTGCAATACACAACCGGAGCAGACACCGAAGTGTGCACATTGGGGCTGGATTCGATCGGCGGATGGCTTGAGAATTTCAAGCACACGGGCCTCATCGAAACTCCGGTTGCGTCCGGTCTGCTGGGCTTTTACCGTTTCGCCGATCAATGCGCCGGTAACGAACACGGTCTTTCCTTCCCAACGGGCTACGCCACGGCCGTCATGACTCAAATCGACGATCTCGAGTTCGTATTCACGCCTTGCTTTTCCACCGGCTCGTGCCACAATCAATCCTTGAAATAAAATCCTATTTTCGCAGATAACGGCGTTTCTGGCATGGCCCCTGATGAAAAAACCGACCCCGGCATGAAAACCATCGTGCTGATTGAAGACGATGAAATCAGCCGTCTTTTTCTTGTCGAAGCGCTTAGCCTGCTACCGGTGCGCGTAGCGGTCTGTGTCTGTTTTAGCGATGCCGGTGTGTACTTCAACAGCCAAAATGCCGACCTGATCATTTCCGACGTAAATCTTCCCGATGGCGACTTATTCAGCCACTGTCGTATATTTCCACCGGATGTTCCAATTTTGGTTACCAGCGCCGGCTTGAGCGATGCCGCGTTACAGCGCTTACAGGCATTGGGCTACAACAACATTCTGAACAAGCCCATGACCCTACAGACTCTGCATGCCGCCATTAGGCAACAACTGGCTTTGCCCGATACGACTTCGACGCCTGAACCGTTGTGGGACAGGCAAAAAACGGGTATGGCACTAGGAAGAAACCCCGCGGCCCTGGCTCAGCTCAAGGGCATGTTTGAATCCGAGCTCAGGCAGATGACAACGGAACTGCAAGCCCTTTTCAAACAGGGCGAGCACAAGGCAATGCACGATATTCTGCACAAACTCAAGGCCAGCTGCGGCTTTCTGGGTGCCAGCCGTCTGCTGCAGGCATGTATCGTCTTGGATGGGCAGCTCAGCCAGCCAAATCTGGAGGCGTTTCTTCAGGTGGCCGAACTGACGCTGGCAACGCCGGACGGCTGAGTTCGCTGATCATCTGCCAAGAGCGTGGCAGACTGCGGCCAATATGCTGGGATATAACCGCATGCAAGTGTAATCGCAAGCGCTGTAACGCCTCGCGGCTGGGCATGTTATCCGCAGTAAATGCAATCACATCGGCACCCGAGATCACACCGGGATCACCGGCCCTGCCAGGCATCAGGCCCAGCTCATCATGCAACCGGTAGTACAGCTCGGGTTGTAACGCAGCACCGCTGGCGGTGAACGCCCAAGGCGTGATGTAGCCCAGATGTTGTATTAGATCGCGCTCGAAACGACGCACCAGCCAAGCCAGATCCATCTCTGAAGCCAGATCGGCGCGCGCCTGCTTGAGCAGCTCATACAGTTCGTTGTCGGCATCATGTCTTGGACATAACTTCAACACCAACTCATTGAGATACAGTCCTGCCATCAAGCGCTCGCCGCGAAATAGCAACGGCGGAGGCATCGGCTCGGACTGGGTTAGCGTACCCATTTCGGACTTCAGCAGAAAACTGACCTTGATATGCTGCAAGGGCTGCAACTGGGCACGCAGTATGTGTTTTTTGCTGCCCGAAACCCCTTTTGCCACCAGACAGACGATGCCATAATCACGGGTCAACAGTTCCAATTGAAGGCTGGTTTCACGGTAGGCCCGCTTATGCAGAACCAGTGCCGGCTGCCATTCAACGCGCATCAGTCGTTGTAGCCGAACCGCCGCAATGCCGCCTCGTCATCCGACCAACCGTCACGGACGCGGCACCAGGTTTCAAGAAACACCTTGGAACCGAACAATGCCTCCATTCCGATACGGGCCGAGGTACTGATGGACTTCATGCGCTCGCCACCTTTGCCGATGACAATGGCTTTCTGGCCTTCGCGTTCTAGCCAGATTACGGCGCCTATACGAAGCAGACTGCCATCCACTTCGAATTTTTCAATTTCAACCGTAGCAGAGTATGGCAATTCATCACCCAAGCGCTGCATAAGTTGCTCGCGCACCAGTTCACCGGCCAGAAAACGCTGGCTCTTATCGGTGATTTCATCTTCATCGTATAACGGCTCCGATTCCGGCATGATCCGGATAAGATCACGTGCAACATCGGCGGTACCTTTGTTTTTCAATGCAGAAATCAAATGCACGCTATGAAAAGTACGATCCGCTGTAATTTCCTGGATGAAAGGAAGCAACGCATTCTTGTCGGCGAGCTTGTCGATTTTGTTGACCACCAGCAATACCGGCACTTCGGAATGCTTCAGTGCACTGTAGGCCAGCGCATCGTCATCGTGCCAACGTCCGGCTTCAATCACCAATACGGCAGCATGCACATCGGACACAGCACCGCGTGCAGCGCGGTTCATGTAACGGTTCATGGCACGGGATTGCTTGGCGTGAATACCCGGGGTATCTACCAGCACCAGTTGCCCTTCCGGAAAACTGGCAATGCCGAGCATGCGATGACGGGTTGTCTGTGGCCGTGACGAGACGATACTGATTTTGCTGCCCACCAGAGAATTGACCAGTGTCGATTTGCCGACATTCGGTCGTCCAATAACAGCAACAAAACCGGCACGGTAGCCGGCGGGGTGTTTCGGGGTACTCATTTTGCTTGTCCTAGCAGGCTTAAGGCCTGCAATGCCGCATCGGCTTCAGCGGCTTTAACCGAGCTGCCGACGCCTTGTGTAAAAACCGCCAGCTGTTCCAGCTCGCAGGATACTTCGAATTCTTTCTCATGTTCCGAGCCGCTAGCCTTCAGTAAACGGTATAACGGCAACGCATGCTGCTTGGATTGCAGCCATTCCTGCAGTCGTGTCTTAGGGTCTTTGTCTTGAGCTTTCAAAGACATTAACTGCAATCGGTCACCGAACCAATGGCTTACCAGCATCATGGCCTTTTCGATTCCGGCATCCAAATATACCGCCGCTATGACGGCTTCAACGGCATCTGCAAGAATTGAGTCGCGTCGATGGCCACCGGATTTCATCTCTCCTGCGCCCAATTGCAGTAATGCGCCAAGCTTTTGTTCTCGAGCGATTTCAGCCAAAGTCGATTCCCGTACCAGCTGCGATCGCGCGTGGGTTAAATCGCCTTCACGTGCTTTCGGAAATTTACGGTACAGCACTTCAGCAATTACAAAGCCGAGAATGGCATCTCCCAGGAATTCCAATCGTTCATTATGCGGT
>JAHEBG010000129.1:0-1957 GCA_024642445.1 Gammaproteobacteria bacterium
CGCAAATACGGCAGGATTTTCTGGGTTTTTTCGCATCCAAAGGTCATGCCATCGTTCCCAGCAGTTCTTTGGTGCCGGGCAACGATCCGACGCTGTTGTTTACCAATGCCGGCATGGTGCAGTTCAAAGACGTGTTTTTGGGTGCCGAAAAGCGCAGTTACAGCCGTGCGGTCAGCTCGCAGCGCTGTGTCCGTGCTGGCGGCAAACACAACGATCTCGATCAAGTGGGCTATACCGCTCGCCACCACACATTCTTTGAGATGCTGGGTAATTTCAGTTTCGGCGATTATTTCAAAAAAGATGCCATCCACTATGCCTGGGATCTGTTAACCGGGGTATGGGCATTGCCGAAAGAAAAGCTGCTGGTTACCGTTTATCACACCGATGACGAGGCCTACGATATCTGGCATAACGAAATTGGTTTGCCGGCCGATCGAATCATACGTATTGGCGACAATAAAGGCGCGCCGTACGCTTCGGACAACTTCTGGCAAATGGCTGATACCGGCCCCTGTGGTCCGTGTACCGAAATCTTCTTCGACCATGGTGCGCATATTGCCGGAGGTCCGCCGGGTTCTCCTGATGAAGACGGCGACCGTTTTATCGAGATATGGAACAACGTGTTCATGCAGTTCGACCGTCAGCCCGATGGCACTCTGTTGCCATTGCCGGCGCCATGCGTGGATACCGGTATGGGCTTGGAGCGCATCGCCGCGGTGTTGCAGCATGTGCACAGCAACTATGAAATCGATTTATTCCAGCATCTGATAGCTAAGGCTGCGGAATTGACGCAAACCGACGATTTGGGCAACAAGTCATTGCGTGTCATCGCCGATCATATCCGCGCCTGTGCCTTTCTTATTGTCGATGGCGTATTGCCGTCTAATGAAGGCCGCGGCTATGTGCTGCGTCGGATTATCCGAAGGGCTATACGCCATATTTGGAAGTTGGGCGCCCTGCGTGCCGACGGATTGTTTTGGCGCATGCTTCAGCCATTGATCGAAATGATGGCTGATGCCTATCCTGAATTGGTCGCCAAGCGTGCATTGATCGAGCAAGCACTCAAGGCCGAAGAAGCGGCCTTTGCCGCTACATTGGATGCCGGCATGCTTCGTCTGGAAGCCATGTTGCAGGATGCCGATAACAGTCTGGCAGGGAATCATCTGTTCCTATTGCACGATACCTTCGGATGCCCGCCGGATCTGATTCTGGATATTCTGCGTGAGCGTGATTTAGCGCCGTCTGCAGATGCCATGCCGGTTTACGAAGATCTGATGGCACAACAGCGCGATCGCGCGCGTGCTGCCGGAAAATTCGCCGGAACAGTAGGGTTGCCCGCAGAGTTAGTGGCCAGCCTGCATGCTACCGAATTCAAGGGCTATGAGCAGGCAGAATGCGACGGCTGCCGGGTAATCGCGTTGTTGAAAGACCAGCAACCGGTAGAGCGTCTTGTAGCAGGCGAGCAGGGCATGGTCATTCTTGATAAAACCCCTTTCTATGCCGAATCCGGCGGCCAGGTCGGCGATTCCGGCCAATTGTGTGCCGGTGATGCCTTGCGTTTTGATGTGCAGGATACCCAGAAGCTGTCGGCCAAATTCCATGGCCACAGCGGAAGCCTGAGTGCGGGAACTCTTGCCGTAGGCGACAAAGTCTCGGCGCGCATCAACGCCGATAAACGCCTTCAAACGGTTCTTAACCATTCGGCTACCCATTTGTTGCATGCGGCGTTGCGTTCGGTTTTGGGTGAGCACGTTAGCCAAAAGGGTTCTTTGGTAACGCCTGAGCGTACCCGTTTCGATTTTTCGCATTTTCAGGCAGTAACCGCCGAGCAATTACAGCAGATTGAAGCCATGGTGAATGCCGAAATCCGTGCCAATGCCGAAGCTGAGGTGCACCACATGGGCATGCAGGAGGCCATTGATTTTGGCGCCATGGCCCTGTTCGGTGAAAAGTACGG
>JAHEBG010000129.1:2057-4741 GCA_024642445.1 Gammaproteobacteria bacterium
CACATTGCTGTTCAAATTGGCGGAAAAGGCGGCGGTAGAGCCGATTTTGCCCAAGGCGGTGGCGATGATGGCCCTGCATTTGATACTGCATTGTCTACGCTTGATGCATGGTTATCCGAGCGTTTGAATTAGGCCAATTTGCTCTAATCGCTAATGTGGTCTAGGATTCAAGTGTCGAGTCGGTTGACGCAGAAAATGGAGTTTGTATGTTAATCCTCACGCGCCGTGTAGGCGAAACCCTGATGATAGGCGATGAAATTACCGTGACTGTGCTTGGCGTCAAGGGCAATCAGGTCCGTCTGGGCATTACCGCCCCGAAAGATGTGGGTGTACATCGCGAGGAAATTTACCAAAAAATCGCCAAATCCTCCGAGTCTGGCCCTGAGTCGCCCGCAGATTGAGGTTTACCAATCCGCCTAAAGGCATTATCATAGGCAACTCACAGCGTTACGTTACCCCGGAGAGATGCCCGAGAGGCTGAAGGGGCTCCCCTGCTAAGGGAGTATAGGGTCAAAAGCCTTATCGAGGGTTCGAATCCCTCTCTCTCCGCCATTTAAACCACCCATCGGGTGGTTTTTTTACGCACCCTTCTCATGGCCCTGCGCCTGAGCGCGTATCATCTACTGATGACGTAACTTTGGTTGAGCAGGGCATGGCAGTGGATCGCAATCGACGAATTTTTGTACAGGGTCTGGCCGCTGGCGGCGTTATGGGCGGCTTGGGTATTTGGCCGAATTCGGCTACTGCCAACTCAACCACTGAGCTCACCGGCCGCCATTTCCAACTGCAAATCGGGGAAACACCGGTAAACTTCACCGGCAAGGCGCGTACCGCGGTTACAGTCAACCATTCACTGCCTGCGCCCACGCTGCGCTGGCGCCAAGGTGACGAAGTGACCGTACGTGTGGAAAACAGATTGCCAATGCAATCGGCCTATGGCCATTCCACCTCCATTCATTGGCACGGCATTCTGTTGCCGGCAAACATGGACGGCGTGCCCGGCATGAGTTTCAATGGCATCGCCCATGGCGAAGCGTACCTTTACCGATTTACCCTCAAACAGTCCGGTACGTACTGGTACCACAGCCATTCCGGATTTCAGGAGCAGGCAGGCCTTTACGGGGCATTGATTGTGGATTCGGCCGAGCCCGAGCCTTTCAGTTACGACCGAGATTATGTGGTATTGCTATCCGATTGGACCGATCTTGACCCTAAGGCATTATTCGCCCGTCTGAAAAAGCTGTCCTCACACGATAACTATGCCAAGCGCACCGTTGCCGATTTCATCCGTGATGCCCAGCAACGCGGACTTGATGCCACGCTAAGTGATCGGCGGATGTGGGGTGAAATGCGGATGACGCCCACCGATATTTCGGACGTGAATGCCAGCACCTACACCTATCTGATGAATGGCACCACCAGCCTTGGCAATTGGACCGGACTGTTCAAGCCCGGCGAGAAAATCCGTTTGCGCCTGATAAACGGTTCAGCCATGACCTATTTCGATTTGCGCATTCCCGGTCTGAAAATGACAGTGGTGGCTGCAGACGGCCAGAATGTGCATCCGGTTACGGTCGATGAGTTGCGTATTGCCGTAGCTGAAACCTACGATGTGATCGTTGAGCCCAGCGGGCAGGAGGCGTTCACGCTGTTTGCGCAGGATATGGGGCGCACCGGTTACGTCAGCGGTACGCTTGCGGTTCGCGAAGGCTTGCGTGCACCTCTGCCGCCGTTGGATCCGCGCCCGATACTGAGTATGGCCGACATGGGCCACGGCGGTGCTGGGCATGCCGGGCATGGCGCAGCAGCTGCGGCAACTGCAATGCCGGGCATGGATCATTCCGGACATGCCATGGCGGGTATGGATCACGGCGCGCATTCAAGCAGCAACGCATCAGACATGCAGACGCATCCGGCCAGCGAAAGCGGAAACCCCTTGGTGGATATGCAGACAATGATGCCCAGTCATCGTCTTGATGACCCCGGCATGGGGCTACGCGATAACGGCCGACGGGTCTTGAGTTACGCCGACCTTCACAGCCAATTCAAGGATCCGGACGGCCGTGATCCTTCGCGGACAATCGAATTGCATCTTACCGGACACATGGAAAAATTTGCCTGGTCGTTCGATGGCATTCCGTTTGCGGGCGCAGAGCCGCTGAAGCTGAATTATGGCGAGCGTGTGCGCGTGGTTTTGGTGAATGACACCATGATGACGCACCCCATCCATCTGCACGGCTTGTGGAGCGATCTGGAAGACGGCAATGGGAATTTTATGGTTCGCAAACATACCGTGGACATGCCTCCCGGCACCAAACGCAGTTATCGCGTGCGCGCCGATGCGTTGGGCCGTTGGGCTTACCATTGCCATCTGCTGTATCACATGGAGTCGGGAATGATGCGCGAAGTGCGAGTGGAGGAAGGGTCATGAAAAAGCCTCTGCCATTTTTGCTCTTGCTGATAGTCGGCACATTCGTATCATCTGAAAGTTTTGCGCAAACACAGGCTACATCTGATCATTCGCACGATGCGCACGCCAGCGAATCCAAGCAAACAACGAAACAGGATTCTGTGGATCACTCGGGTATGGATCACTCGGGTATGGATCACTCGGGTATGGATCACTCGGGCATGGATCACTCGGGCATGGATCACTCGGGCAACGCCGGAGGTGAAGTACTTCC
>JAHEBG010000130.1 GCA_024642445.1 Gammaproteobacteria bacterium
ATAGCTGCACAAACATTCATTGCCAAGGTCAACAGGGCAAACTTCACAAGGGCATTCATAGCCTGTCTCCGGTCGCTGCTTCTGATTATACTGTGCATAGTATGCAATCCTTTGGGAAGATAACCGGATGATAGAGAGCGCCTGGGCCTATGTGGCCGTGTTGCTGTTGTGTGCCGGGCTATTCCCATTTCTTGAGAAGCGCACGGATTGGCGCATCTTCAAGGTTTTACCCCCTATTGTGCTCACCTATTTGTTGGTAACCGGTCTCTCGGTGGCAGGGCTTTGGCAAGCCAATGACATCATGCTGGCAACGCAGAAACAGATCTTGGGCTGGGCCTTGCCGGCATTAATGTTCTTGCTTCTGGTTAACTGCGACCTGCGCGCAATAGTGGCACTGGGGCCACGCATATTGCTGGGATTTGCCTGCGCCACTCTCTCAATACTGGCGGCCTTTACCGCGGTATTTGCGGTGATGCGTGGATTTTTGCCTATGGACGGCTGGCAGACCTTGGCCTCGGTTTCCGGCGGCTGGATTGGCGGAACCGCCAATATGGTATCGGTGTCGCAGGCCATTGGCACCAGTGACAATGCCATGGCCAACGCACTGCTTACCGACGCTTTGTGTTATTCGGTCTGGGTGTTGGTGTTGTTTGCCAGCGTGCCTTTGCAGAACCGCTTCAACCGTTTCAGCAAGGCCACGCCCATGCAACAACGCCTGCAAACCCCATCACCTGAAACCACGGATACGCCACCCGCTTCGCTGGATTCGGGCTTGGTATTGCTATGGCTGGGCTTGGGGTTACTGGCCGGGAAGCTATCCAATTCGCTTGCACAATGGCTTCCGGTTTCCGACGGATTCAGCAGCACATCCTGGACCCTATTGCTGGCTACGCTGATGGGTCTGATTGCTTCAACCACACCCTTGAGGCGCTGGGCAGGCTCGATGAACGTGTCAAATGCACTGTTGGCTGTAGTGGTGGCCGCACTGGCCTCGGGCGCCGATTTTGCCGGTCTTGGCAACGCGCCATTGTTTATTCTGTGTGGGTTCCTGGTACTGGCGTTGCATGCCGCTCTGATGACTTTGGCAGCACGACTGTTCCACTTCGATCTGGCTTTATGCGGCATTGCCTCCTTGGCTAACATCGGCGGCGTGGCATCGGCACCGTTACTGGCGGCAACTTATGCTCCGGTGTTGGCACCGGTGGGTATATTGCTGGCCATGCTCGGCTATTTAATCGGAACCGGTGGCGGCTTGCTTCTGGCCTCGATTTTCCAGAGCATGGGGGCAATATGATTTACCGCGCAAAACAAATGCAGCGTTTCGGCCTATTCATTCTTGTTTCGCTGGCAAGTCTGTCGTTGCATGCCGTGGAGCCGGAATGGTCACGTATTGGCATGACCCCAGAGAAACTGGAGCCCAGTTATTGGTTAGAAAAAGCGCCAGTCCCGAATACTGTACTGATGACCCCCGAAACAATAACTCAGCGAAATGCTCGCGTCTTGAGTCAAGAACCGAGCATGGTGTATTGGCCGAACTGGCCGGATACTTTGTCGGCGGACGCTATTCGTGCCCGCATTCTGTCACTTTCCAGCCTTCCTTCAGGCTCACTGTTTGTGCATGAAGATAAACCCATTGCCAAAGCAGACACTGAGCAATGGCTGCACAATCTGGCCTTGGAAGCCATCACGCCTGCAGACGACCATGATTTCGGTTTGATTGTGCAGCGGACTTCAGTACGACGGTTTCCTACCGGCATGCCTGCACACGATTGGCGCGGTGGTAGGGACATTGACCGCCTGCAGGAATCGGCATTATTCCCCGGAACCCCGGTGGCGGTTCTGCATGAATCCCGGGACAAGCAATGGCTGTTCGTCCAGGCCGACACCTATGCCGGTTGGGTGGCTGCAGACGCTGTAGCCATGGCTGCACGTGACACTGTAATGGCCTACGCACAAAAAACACCGCGGCTGTATGTCACCGGTGCCCAAGTGCGCACCGTATTTCATCCCTATGCCCGCGAGGTTTCAGAAAAAGTGTTGGACATGGGCACTAACCTGCCGTTGCTCACGGACTGGCCACTTTCCAAACCCGTAAACGGGCAAGGAACGCTTGGCGGTTGGGTGGTTGAAATGCCCTTACGAAGCAACAATGGCCTTCTGCATTTCAAGCCCGTTCTTATTGCCCGCTCTGCCGATGTCCGCACATCGCCCATGCCAGCGACCGCAGGCACCCTGCTCCAGCAAAGCTTCAAGTTCCTGGGCGAGCGTTACGGCTGGGGACATGACTACAACGGCCGTGATTGCAGCGGCTTTGTATCCGAAGTTTACCGATCCATCGGTATACAAATGCCCCGTAATACCGGAGATCAGGCGCGCAGCGTGCAATTTGAACGTATGGTTTTCAAAGGTTTAACACCCTCACAACGCCTACAGGCACTCAAACAACTGCGCATCGGCGACCTTATCTACATTCCGGGTCATGTCATGATGGTGATTGGTCAAGAGCCTGAAGGGCCTTGGGTCATACACGATGTACAAAAGGCCGGTATGCGGATTGATGGCAAATTTTGGCCTTTACCGCTGAACTCCGTAGCTGTTACGCCATTGCTGCCCTTGGCCAGTGGTCCAGAAACACCCTTCATCGAGGCGATTACTGTTGTTCAGCGTTTGCTGCCAGTAGCAGAGAACTAAGATGCGTATTACCGGCTTTCGGCTTGGTCTATTGCGCATTCCCTTGCGCACCCCTTTCAAAACCGCCATACGAACGGTGACTGCCATAGAAGATGTGGTGCTCTGCCTTGAAACGGACACGGGACACTTCGGCTACGGCGAGGCACCACCTACAGTTGCCATAACTGGCGATAGCTTGGAAAGTATACTTAAAGCTTTACATGAAGTTATTGCGCCGGCGTTAATCGGTAGGGAATGTGCCGATATTGATGGAAATTGTCGCATTATCCAGTCCTGCGCCGTCAAAAACACCTCCGCTAAAGCTGCAGCCGAAATCGCGGTCTATGATTTGGCGGCGCAGTTGGCCGGTTTGCCGTTGTACCGCTTCTTAGGGGGCGGCACACCGGAATTGGCTACCGATTTGACTATAAGCGTGAATGACACGGCAACAATGCTGGCGGATTGCGAGGCAGCCCTGCAACGGGGCTTTACCGCGCTTAAAATCAAAGTCGGCAAATCGCCGGAAACCGACATTGCCCGATTGGCCGCATTGCACGCCCGCGTGAATGGCAGGGCCCGGCTGCGCATTGATGCCAACCAAGGCTGGACCGTTGAGCAGACCCTGCAAGTGATGCAAGCGCTTGAAGCCCAAACCGGCGCATTCGAATTGCTGGAACAACCGGTACCCGCCTCCGATATTCAAGGTCTGCAGACCATTAAATCCGCAGGCCTGCTGACACCGCTGATGGCCGATGAAAGTGCTTTCAATCTGGAGCAGGTAGAACGCTTGCTGGCACTGAAGGCGGTCGACATCATCAACATTAAACTGATGAAAACCGCAGGACTGTCGCAAGCCATCGCCATTGCCGAAACCTGCTACAAACAGGGCACTCCATGCCTGATGGGCTGCATGCTCGAAGGCGCGATCAGTGCCTCTGCAGCCGCCCATCTGGCGGTGGCAAAGGCCCATGCCATCACCATGATCGATCTTGACGGACCCAGTCTTGGGCAATTCAACCCGATTGACTGCAATGCTGTTTTCGATGAAGCTGTCATCAGGCTTTCCGATCGGGCGGGCCTTGGAATTACCTCGCTTACGCACGTTACCTGGTTGGATTAATGCACGCACGCTACGTACTTTTATTGATGCTTTTGTTGCCCCTGTCTTTGAATGCGGGGCAAGCACAACCCGAACCTATTGCTTCCGGTAGCCGGCAACTTGTGCTGGTGATTTCCGAAAGCTGGGATGCACCGAGTGCCCAAATGCAGACGTTCGAACGCAAATACGGGCAATGGAAAGCACAAGCGGCTCCTACCGCAGTCATGATTGGTAAAAACGGCATGGGCTGGGGCAGCGGCCTGCATCCAGCGCAAGTTCAAGGGCCGGTGAAAGCCGAGGGTGATGGAAAAGCGCCGGCCGGAATATTCGCCATCGGCACGGCCTTCGGGTATTCGCCATCAATAGCCACTGGCCTACCCTATTTGACCATGACCGTCGATGACTGGTGCATCGATGTCAATGAATCCCCCTGGTATAACCGCATTGTATCCACAACAAATGTTGGCCTGGCCGCCATAGAAGGTTCCAGTGAACCTATGCGACGCGACATCCATTTGAACGGTGACTTGTTGTATGCGGCAGGCTTTGTCATCCAACATAATCCCGGCAATACGCCCCGCTTGGGCAGTTGTATCTTCGCGCACCTATGGCGAAGCCCGGCCTCTGCTACTGCAGGCTGTACCGCCATGCCGGAACCGGTGATGCAAAATCTTCTGGCGTGGCTGGATGAAAAAAAACAGCCGGTATTTGTAGCATTGCCGCGCACCGAATACCAACGCCTTCGCCTAGCCTGGCATCTCCCTCTCTGGAAAAATTAACCATGTCCGCATCCACACGTGTATTCCTGGGCCTGATTTTTGGCCTGCTCACCGGAACCTTGCTAAGCCGCTTCGCCCCCGAAAGCATTCCAGCCATCACCGGCATCGCCCAGCCTATCGGCAGACTCTGGCTGAATGCCCTGCAGATGAGCATCGTGCCTTTGGTGGCTTCGCTGTTGATCGTGGG
>JAHEBG010000131.1 GCA_024642445.1 Gammaproteobacteria bacterium
GGGTCGGATTTTCGAAATCAGCAAACGCGACGGCATCCCGACATATAAAGCCGCCGACCGCATGGCTGAAGAACGCATTACTGCCATCGGCAAACTGCGATTGCCGCACCTGGGTAAAGACGCACCACGCTTCCACGGCCGCCGCCAGGGTTGATTTACCCGCGCCATCGTTCGCGATGGCCGGTTTTAGGAGTACCTGCCATGAGTCTCACCCGTCTTAGTGACGAGCTCGACGCCTTGCGCGACAGCGTTCGACGATTTGCGATAAGCGAAATCGCCCCGCGTGCCGCACAAATCGACCACGACAATCTGTTTCCGGCCGATTTGTGGCCGAAGATGGGTGAACTGGGCCTGCTGGGCATAACCGTAGCCGGTGAATACGGCGGCTCCGAGCTGGGCTATCTGGCACATTTGTTGGCCATGGAAGAAATCTCCCGCGCTTCCGGTTCGGTGGGCTTGAGTTACGGTGCGCACTCAAATCTGTGTGTGCAAAACCTGCACTTGAACGGCAATGCCACACAACGTCAAAAATATCTGCCGAAACTGTGTCAGGGCGAATGGGTTGGCGCGCTGGCCATGAGCGAACCCGGTGCCGGCTCGGATGTGGTCGGATCGATGCGTTGCAGCGCCGAGCTGAAAGATGGCGTGTGGCTGGCCAACGGCAACAAGATGTGGATCACCAACGGGCCTGAAGCCGATGTGCTGATTGTGTATATGCGTACCGCCGGCAAAGAAGCCGGCAGCCAGTGCATGACCGCCTTTTTGGTGGAAAAAGGCATGAAAGGTTTTTCCACGGCGCAGAAGCTGGATAAGCTGGGCATGCGCGGTTCCAATACCTGCGAATTGGTGTTCGAAAATTGCGAGATTCCGGAAGAAAACGTACTCGGCGAAGTGAATCGTGGCGTGAAAGTACTGATGTCAGGCCTCAATACAGAACGCTTGGTGTTGTCCGGCGGCCCCATCGGGCTGATGCAAGCGGCCCTCGATCTCACCCTGCCCTATGTGCGCGAACGCCGTCAATTTGATGCCGCCATTGGCACCTTTGGCCTGATGCAGGGCAAGATCGCCGACATGTACACGGCACTGCAATCCTCCCGCGCGTTCGCCTATGCGGTGGCCCAGGATTATGACGCCGGCCACAGCTCGCGCGTGGATGCTGCCAGTTGCCTGTTGCATGCTAGTGAAGCCGCGGTGTCGGTCACTCTGGAAGCCATTCAGGCCCTGGGCGGCAATGGCTATATCAACGAATACGATGCCGGCCGCCTGTTACGCGATGCCAAGCTGTACGCCATTGGCGCCGGTACCAATGAAATCCGCCGCATGCTGATCGGACGTGAACTGTTCGATGGCCGGCATTAATCTATCTGTAAGGAGTATGGTATGTCTTCTGTCGTAATTCTGGGCGCCAAGCGCACCGCACTGGGCGCACTGCTCGGACAATTTACCGGTGTGCCTGCCACGCAACTCGGCGCCACCGCCATCCAAGCCGCCATGGCGCAAGCCGGAGTCGCATCGGATCAAATCGATGAGGTCATCATGGGCTGCGTTTTGCCGGCCGGTCTGGGCCAAGCACCGGCACGCCAAGCCGCCATCGGTGCCGGTATTGCCCTGAAAACAGGCGCAACCACCATCAATAAAGTGTGTGGCTCCGGTATGAAAGCGGTTATGTTCGGTCATGATCTAATCAAAGCCGGCTCCGTCAATGTGGTTGTGGCCGGCGGCATGGAATCGATGACCAATGCCCCACACCTGCTGATGAATTCGCGCACCGGCATCCGTTTTGGCAGTGCCGAGATGCTGGACCATATGGCCTGGGATGGCCTGACCAACCCTTATGACAAGCAAGCCATGGGCGTTTTCGGTGAATCCTGCGTAGCCAAATACGGCTTTACCCGCGAACAGCAGGATGCCTATGCCTCCGAATCGGTTCGGCGGGCACTGCAGGCGCAGGCCAATGGCGCTTTCAGCGCAGAAATCGCACCGGTTCTGGTTAAAACCCGCAAAGGCGAGGTTGAAGTGGCTGTGGATGAACAACCCGGCAAATGCAATATCGAGAAAATCCCAACACTGCGCCCGGCCTTCAAGAAAGACGGCACCATAACTGCCGCCAGCTCCTCCAGCATCAACGACGGCGCAGCGGCGCTGGTATTGGCCGACAGCGCGCATGCCGAAGCCTTGGGCCTGAAGCCACTGGCAAGGATTGTGGCGCAGGCCGGATTTGCACAGGAGCCCGAGTGGTTCACAACGGCACCCGTGGGCGCCATCCGCGCCGTTCTGGACAAGGCCGGCTGGAATGCTGCCGATGTTGACCTGTTCGAAATCAATGAAGCGTTTGCTACAGTCGCCATGGCCCCCATCAAGGAGTTCGGTCTTGACCCCAAAAAGGTCAATGTCAACGGCGGCGCTTGCGCACTCGGCCACCCTATCGGTGCTTCGGGTGCCCGGATACTGGTTACTTTGATCCATGCCCTGCAAGCCAGCGGCGGCCGCAAAGGCGTTGCAAGTCTTTGTATTGGTGGGGGTGAAGCCACTGCAGTAGCTATTGAATTACTGTAAATAAACATTTTTTTTACTATTTACTCACAGATGCTTGACTATTCCCGAAAAAGTGGCATCATTACCACTACGTGCGTGATATCGCACGTTTTTTTAATCAAATCAATATTGATACTTTGAGGAAATACCATGTCCCTGAACAAAACCATCATCGCTCTGGCTTTCGCGCTGGCCCTGACCGCCTGCTCGAAAGGTGAAGAAGCTCCTGCCGCTGACGCCGCTGCTGAAGCCACCGAAGCTCCTGCTGCTGACGCTACCGCCGAAGTTGCTGCTGACGCCGCTCCTGCTGCCGACGCCGCCATGGAAGCTCCTGCTGCTGACGCCGCTGCTGACGCTGCTGCTCCTGCTGAAGAAGCACCTGCTGCCGAAGAAACCCCGGCTCAGTAATAATCGCTTGCGATTGTTGAAAAAACCGCCGGCAACGGCGGTTTTTTTTTCGCTACACTATGAGCTCTGCCACGTATCGGATTGCCATGCCCCGTCTAACCACCTTGCTTGACCGCGCCAGCCCTGAGTTTGCTGAAAATGATGCCGCTATGCGGGTACAGGTAGACGCGCTCAAAACCAAATTGGCGGAAATCCATGGCGGTGGCGGTGAAGCCGCCTGCCGGAAACACACCGAACGCGGCAAACTTCTGGCGCGCGAACGCATCGATGCTCTGCTTGACCCTGGCACGCCGTTTCTGGAACTTTCAACCTTAGCCGCTGACGGCCAATATGACGGGCAAGCACCCGCTGCCGGCCTGATTACCGGCATAGGCCGCGTACACGGAATGGAAGTGATGGTGGTGGCCAATGATGCGACCGTCAAGGGCGGTACCTATTTCCCGATGACCGTGAAAAAACATCTGCGGGCACAGGAAATCGCCTTGGAAAATCGCCTGCCCTGTCTGTATCTGGTGGATTCTGGCGGCGCTTTTCTTCCACTGCAGGATGAAGTGTTTCCCGATAAAGAACACTTCGGCCGCATTTTCTACAATCAGGCACGGTTGAGTGCCAAAAATATTCCGCAAATTGCCGTGGTCATGGGCTCTTGCACCGCGGGCGGCGCCTATGTGCCGGCCATGTGCGATGAAAGCATCATTGTGCGCGAGCAAGGCACCATATTTCTGGGTGGCCCACCCTTGGTGAAAGCTGCCACCGGCGAGATTGTTGACGCCGAGACCCTCGGTGGCGCCGATGTACATACCGCCACATCCGGTGTGGCCGATCATTTTGCCGAAAATGACGAACATGCACTGGCCATTGCCCGTGATATCGTTGCCCACCTCAACCGGCAAAAACCCTTCCCGCTTGCACTGGCAAAACCGTCCGCGCCCGACTATCCGGCTGAAGAACTTTACGGCATTGTGCCCAAAGACCCGCGTCGCCCCTTTGATGTGCGTGAAATCATCGCCCGCTTGGTCGATGGCTCGGAATTCCAGGAGTTCAAAGCCCGTTACGGCAAAACCCTGATCACCGGCTTCGCACATATTGAAGGCTTTCCGGTGGGGATCATTGCCAATAACGGCATTCTTTTCGCCGAGAGCGCCCTGAAAGGTGCGCATTTCATCGAATTGTGCAACCAGCGCAATATTCCCTTGGTGTTCCTGCAGAACATCACCGGCTTCATGGTCGGGAAAAAATACGAACACGCAGGCATCGCCAAAGACGGCGCGAAAATGGTAACCGCGGTTGCCTGTTCGCACGTACCGAAATTCACAGTGCTGATTGGCGGCAGCTTCGGTGCCGGCAACTATGCCATGTGCGGTCGCTCCTACGGTGCGCGTTTCCTATGGGCTTGGCCGAATGCGCGAATATCGGTGATGGGTGGCGAACAGGCGGCATCGGTCCTGGCTACCGTAAAACGCGATGGCATCGAAATGAAAGGCGGCGATTGGTCTGCTTCGGAAGAAGAAGCCTTCAAAGCACCCATCCGCGAACAATACGAACGCCAAGGGCATCCGTTTTACGCCAGCAGCCGCCTGTGGGACGATGGCGTGATCGACCCGGTGGATACCCGCAGGGTTTTGGCATTGGCCATTTCAGCTTCACTCAACGCCCCCATTGAACCCGATCGCTTCGGCGTATTCCGGATGTAATCAGGCGCAGCGTTTGCAACTGCTGCAGTGACTTTCGCAACCTACAGGAATATGTGCCGCCGGTCTGAG
>JAHEBG010000132.1 GCA_024642445.1 Gammaproteobacteria bacterium
ACCGGCTTTGCAATACATACGTATGCGTAACAAGGGTAAAATAAGCCCTGTTGAAAATCATGTGAGGCAGTTATGGATTTTGGATTCACCGAAGAGCAATTGATGATTCAGGATGTAGCGCGCCGCATTGCCCAAGAGAAGATCGCCCCAAGCGCTGAACATTTCGACCGTACCGGTGAATTTCCTCTGGAAAACATCCAGCTGTTGGGTGAAAACGGGCTGATGGGAATTGAGGTGCCTGAAGCCTATGGCGGTGCCGGCATGGATCCCATCAGCTATGTTATGGCCATGATTGAAATCGCCGCCGGTGATTGCGCCCATTCCACTATTGTTTCAGTGAACAATTCGCTGTTCTGCAATGGCATTCTTAAATTCGGAACCGAAGAGCAAAAACAATTCTACGTGCGCGCCATCGCCGAGGGCCGTGAGATCGGTGCCTTTGCATTGACCGAACCGCAATCGGGCTCGGATGCCACTGCCATGCGTTGCCGGGCTGTCAGGCAGGAAAACGGCAGTTATGTCATCAACGGCAAAAAAAGCTGGATTACCTCGGGCCCTGTTGCCAAATATCTAGTGCTGTTTGCCATGACCGATCCGGACAAAGGTGCCAAGGGCATTACCGCGTTCATGATTGATGCCGATAAAGCCGGTTTTTCACGCGGAAAAACCGAGCCTAAGCTCGGCATCCGTGCCTCGGCAACGTGTGAAATTGAATTTCAGGATTATGTGGCAGAAGCCAGTGAAGTCTTGGGCAAGGAAGGCGAGGGCTTCAAAATCGCCATGGGCGTGCTGGATGCCGGTCGCATCGGGATCGCATCCCAAGCTGTGGGCTTGGCTCGGGCGGCATACACGGCAGCTGTCGCCTATGTACAGGAACGTCGCAGTTTTGGCCAGCCGATTGGCAGTTTCCAGATGATCCAAGCCAAAATCGCCGATATGAAGTGCCGTTTGGATGCTGCTGAATTACTGACATACCGCGCTGCGTGGGCCAAACAGAAAGCCGATGCCAGCGGTGGCCGTTACAGTACCGAGGCTTCTGTTGCCAAATTGACCGCTTCGGAAGCGGCCATGTTCATCACCCATCAGGCACTGCAGATTCATGGCGGCATGGGCTATTCGAAAGAAATGCCGTTGGAACGGTACTTCAGGGATGCCAAAATCACCGAAATCTACGAAGGCACCAGCGAAATCCAGCGTCTGGTTATTTCAAGAAACGAAACCGGTCTGCGTTGATCGCCGCAGTTTGTTGATTCCATACCATTAAAAATTGTCCCGAGAGTTCCCATGAGCGTGATTATCAATCCTTCACATGCTGCCATCGATGCCATCGCGCAACAGGCGATCAACACCACGTTAGGGGCTGAAATAAGCCGTGCATTCGTGCACTCCGTGCTGTCACAGATGTCTCTGGAAGATTTCGAGCTTCAAGACCGAAGTGCTTGGATCACTATTCTCAACTCGTTATTGGATGCCTCCGCGCTGCGCGTTTCCAGGACCGCGAATGTACGAGTGAACCAAGAGGTGAATATCTCCGGAGATGGCAGCAGCACACGGAGCAGCCTTGAAATCATCTCCGCCGATTACCCATTCCTGATCGATTCGTTCAAAATGGTGCTCGACAGCTTCGACATTTCCTACTACGCCATGGTGCACCCGGTGGTTGCGGCCGAGCGCGATGACAAGGGCAATCTGTTGTCGCTGTCAGGGGCTAAAAAAGAATCTGTGGTATGGATTGAAATCGAACGGCAGACCCAGGAGTCGGCTGCAGCCTTGATTGCAGCGATCCATAGCACACTGGCCGATGTCAGGGTCAGTGTTGAAGACTGGCAGGATATGCGTGCCAAGATGCTGGAAGTATCGGAAATCGCCGCCGTACAATCGGTGGACAAGGGCGAAATCAGCCCTGTCGAGGCTAAAGAGTTTCTGCAGTGGGCTGCCGACAACCATTTTACATTTCTGGGTTTTCGTGAATATCGCATTGTAGGAACCGGTGCTTCTGCACAGCTTGAGGCCGTGTCCGGAACCGGTCTTGGTCTCCTGCGAGAAGCACACCACAGTGCCAAATCCCGTCCGGTCAGCAGTTTGGGCCGACAACAGCTCGATCGCCACGAACTGTTGATACTGACCAAAACCGCAGCCCGAGCTACCGTTCATCGATCAACCTATATGGATTACATCGGTGTTTTGTATTACGGAGCCGACGGCACAGTGATTGGCGAGTACCGGTTTATAGGTCTGTTGACCACGGCTGCCTATAATCGGCGCCCATGGGAAATTCCGGTGGTTCGCCAGAATTACGACAAAGTCATGCAACTTTCCGGGCTGAGTCTTGAAGGGCATAGCGGCAAGGCACTCCGTCAGATTCTTGAAACCATGCCGCGTGAAGAACTGTTCCAGGCCAGCCCGGATCAGTTGTTGCAGGCCAGCGTAAGTATCCTCAGTTTACAAGAACGCTTCCGGCCTAAATTATTCATACGTAAAGATCCGTTCGGCCGGTTTTTCTCGGTATTAATTTACTTGCCTAAAGATCGTTTCAATACCGAGGTGCGAACGCGCATAGAAGATATGCTGATGCGGGCTCTGAATGGCGACCGAATCGATAAAACCGTCAAAATCGGCGATTCGCCGCTGGCACAGTTGCATCTGCTTATCCGGCACACCAACCAGCAGTCTTTCCATTTTGACCTGGAAGCTCTTGAGTCAGAGTTGGCCGCTATCATCCGCAATTGGAAAGACGATTTCCGTGATGCGCTCATCCTGAATTATGGTGAAGAGCAGGGCATTGCCTTGGCTGGGCGCTATTTGCCGTCTTTCCCTCAGAGTTATGTTGAATCGGTATCGCCGGACCAGAGTATTGATGATATTCGGCAGATTGAACGCTTACTGTCCGAGGGTGAAATGACCCTGAATCTTTATGAAAAAGACGGTGACTTACGCTTCAAGATGTTCAACCTAGAAAAGGAAATCGCACTTTCCGATGTGTTGCCGATGCTTGAAAATCTTGGCATGAAGGTACTTACAGAGCATCCCTACGTATTAAATCTCGATGGTCGTCGTGTCATTATTCAGGATTTCGATATCATTGAAGCCCGAGGCCAAATCAGCCTTCAGGACAGTAAAGCGCATTTTGAAGAGGCTTTTGCCGCGGTATGGCGTGGACAGTGCGAAAACGATGGCTTCAACAAACTGGTAACCGCTGCTGAAATGAGTTGGCGTCAGGTCTCCATGTTGCGTGCCTACTGCAAGTATCTGCTGCAGATCAATGTGCCTTTCTCGCAAGCTTACATGGAAGAAACCCTGCAACGCTACCCTGCGTCGGCACGTATTCTGTTCGGCTTGTTCGATGCCCGTTTCAATCCCGATCTGGCCGAAAGCAATACCGATTTGGCGCCGGCACTTAAACGTATGAATGTGGAATCTGCGGAGCGTTATCTCGCCAACTTCGTGGCAACTTCTCGCGAAGATCAAATCGGTGCTATCGAAAAACTTCTCAACAAGCAGCTGTCCAAAGTGGCCAGTCTCGATGAAGACCGAATTTTGCGCGCATTTGCGGCCGTGATGAAAGCAACACTGCGTACCAGTTATTACCAGACCCTGGATGCCGTTGGCAGACCCAAAGATTATGTCAGCTATAAATTCGACCCATCCATGATTCCGGATGTGCCGAAGCCGGTTCCGTACCGTGAAATATTCGTGTACTCGCCGTTTGTTGAAGGTGTGCACCTAAGGTTCGGCCCGGTGGCCCGTGGCGGCTTGCGCTGGTCAGACCGCCGTGAAGATTTCCGTACGGAAGTGCTGGGCTTGGTGAAAGCCCAAATGGTGAAGAATACGGTTATTGTACCGGTGGGCTCCAAAGGCGGTTTTTTTGCCAAGCGGCCGCCCGTTTCCGGCGATCGTGATGCGGTTTTTGCTGAAGGCATCGCTTGTTATCGACGTTTCATAAACGGTCTATTGGATATTACTGACAATCTTGTCAACGGCAAAGTCGTACACCCCAATCAAGTCATCCGCCATGATGGCGATGATCCGTATCTGGTGGTGGCGGCCGATAAAGGCACAGCAACGTTCTCGGATATAGCCAACGGTATATCCGCAGATCACGGCTTCTGGCTCGGCGATGCCTTTGCCTCCGGCGGTTCGGTCGGTTATGACCACAAGGGCATGGGCATCACCGCAAAAGGCGCCTGGGAGTCGGTCAAACGGCACTTCAGGGCCATGGGCAGAAACAGCCAGACCGAGGATTTCACATGTGTCGGCATCGGTGACATGTCAGGTGACGTGTTTGGCAACGGCATGCTGCTTTCCGAGCATATCCGTTTACTTGCAGCATTCGACCACCGTCATATCTTCCTGGACCCCAATCCGGATGCAGCGACCAGCTTTGCCGAGCGCCAGCGTTTGTTCGTGCTGCCGCGTTCCAATTGGGAAGACTACACTGCAGCACTCATTTCCAAAGGTGGCGGCGTGTTTCCGCGTACCGCCAAATCCATTCCTTTGTCACCCGAAATCAAAACGGCTCTGGCCATTGATTCGGAAGTTCAGGAGATGAGTCCGAACCAGCTGATGAACGCCATTTTGAAAGCGCCTGTCGATTTGCTCTGGAACGGCGGAATCGGCACCTATGTGAAGTCCAGTGCCGAAAACCATACCGACTGCGGCGATCGTGCTAACAACGGCCTTCGTGTTGATGGCC
>JAHEBG010000133.1 GCA_024642445.1 Gammaproteobacteria bacterium
CGGCACGGCAGCCACCGGATACCCATACCTCATTGTGTTTCTGGCCCCAGGTACGGCCCTGCACGCAACGCGTGTCGGAAAGCTGACGGGTGAGTGTTGCGTTGCCGTTGTAGGGCTTACGGCATTCGCGGTAGCGGTTGCCGGTGCTTTCACAAGTAAAAGTCTGGCTGTTCACATCGCCGCCACCCCAGCTATTGCCGGAGTCGACAAAGCGCGCACGACAACCGCCTTCTACCCAAACGGTACCCTGGCGTGACCCCCAGTTCTGGCCTTCGATACAACGGGTATTGGAGATATTCTCAATCAGCCGCGCACGCCCACGGAAGTGGGTCCGGCATTCGGCGTAACGGCTGTCACGGCTGGAGCAGATGACACTGGTGGGTTTCCAGCTGCCGTTGGACGGCGGTCGCCAATTGTTGCTGCCCCCCAACGAGGTACTGATATCGGATTTGATGCGGCTGAAGGTCCAACGTGAATATTTAACTTGGTCTAAATAGAAATCCAGCTGGTCATCGGGAATTTCACGCCCGCGCGATTGCTCGCTGTATTCGCGGTCGATCACTCGAATTTGGTCCGATACCGACAATTGACTGAGGTTTTCCGGCGCATAGGCACGGCTATCGTATTGGGCCTTGCTGACCGGACTGAAGCTGCCGGCAGCAATCACCAGCAGCAGTATGAAAAAAGTGCGTAACATGCAAATCTCCCGTGGCAATGATAGCCCCATCTTACTGCCGATTTTGGGCGATGCCAAGCAGGGATTAGCCGGAATTGCGAAGGCCCGCCGCTATACCATTGATGGAAAGATGTATGCCACGCGTGGTTTGTTCGTCACGTGCACCTTGCCGGTAGCGTTTCAGCAGTTCGATCTGCACATGATTGAGCGGATCGAGATAAGGGAACCGATGTTGTATCGAGCGTTTCAACAAGGCATTGGTATCGAGCAATTGCTGTTGACCGGTTATGGCCAATACGTGTTTCAGTGTGGCATTAGCCTCCGAGCGAATCTGCGCAAAGATAGAGGCAGCCAACGCTTTGTCGGGCACCAAGTCGGCATAGCGCGAGGCAATCGCCAAATCACTTTTGGCCAGAACCATCATCATATTCGACAGCAGACTGTTGAAGAACGGCCAATCGCGGTGCATGGCTTGCAGCGTTTCCATGCCTTTTTCATTTTGGCCAAGGAAGGCATCGACCGCCGAACCGAAGCCGTACCAGCCGGGCAGCATGGCACGGCATTGTGCCCAGGAAAAAACCCAGGGAATGGCGCGCAAGTCTTCAATGGCGGTTGATTTTTTTCGCGAAGCTGGGCGCGAGCCGATGTTGAGATTGGCGATTTCTGCGATCACGGTCGAGGACCAGAAGAAATGCTCGAAGCCCGGGTCATCGTAGACCAGTTCACGGTAGGCGCTGAAGGCCTCTTGCGACAAAGTATCCATGGTCTGCAGAAAGTCCGGGTTCGGTGCCGGTTGCCGGCTTGCCAAAAGACTGGCCTCGAGGGTGGCAGCGGCAATCACTTCCAGGTTGCGGCGGCCCACATCCGGGTCGCTGTATTTCGAGGCAATCACTTCGCCTTGTTCGGTGAGGCGAATTTGCCCCTGCACGGCACCGCTGGGTTGCGCCAGAATGGCCTGAAAGGCGGGGCCGCCACCGCGTCCGATGGACCCGCCGCGGCCATGGAACAGGCGCAACTGCACGCCATGGCGTTTGAACGTTTCAATCAGTTGGCTTTCGGCTTTGTACAGTTCCCAGCCCGAACTCAAAAAACCGCCGTCTTTGTTCGAATCGGAGTAGCCCAGCATGACCTCTTGCGTCATCTGCCGTGAAGCCAGCAATTCGCGGTACAGCGGGATGGAAAACAGGGCGTCCATGGTGCTTGCGGCAGCCTGCAGATCGGCAATGGTTTCGAACAGTGGAACGATATTCACCGCCAACTGCCGTGTTGCCGGTGCCAACAGTCCGGTTTCTTTCAACAGCAGTGCCAGTTCCAGAATGTCGGAAACGCCATCGGCCTTGGAGATGATGGCGTTCTCAATGCATTGCTCGCCGTAATTGCCGCGTGCACGGCGGGCCTGTTCGAAAATCGCCAGTTCCGAGCGTAACGTTTCGCTGCAAACCGCATACGGCGAAAGCAGTGGACGTGGGTTTGCGATTTCGGACAGCAGCAACGGGATTTTCTCGGCCTCACGCAATTTGCTGTAATCAAGTCCAGGTGTGCTTAGCGTTAGCAGTTCAGCGACACAGGCCTCGTGTACATCGGAATTCTGGCGCAGGTCCAACGATGCCAGATGAAAGCCGAATATACGAACGGCATGGCGCAGACGTTTCAGGCGGCCATCGGCCAAAAGACCGGAACCGTGGCCCACCAGCGAGGCATGCAGAATATCCAGATCCTGCAGAAATTCAGCGGCATCGGCATACGGTGGCACGTCTGTTTCGGTGACGCCTTCAAGCAGGCGCTGACGTGTTGCCGTCAGCCGGTCAAACATCACAAACAAAGCCAAGCGGTAAGGCTCGTCCTGGCGGTGCGGGGATTGCTCGGGAGACTGCCTGGCCAATGCCAGTAGTGCCGCACTGGGTTTCACCAACAGCTGTGACAGCGACAACTCATGGTGCAGTTGCTGCAGTTGCTGCTGATGGTATTCAAGCGCAACGCGGGCCTGCATACGGGTGGTTTCTGACAGGATGTCGGCGGTTACAAACGGGTTGCCGTCACGGTCGCCGCCAATCCAGCTGCCAATCCGGAAAAATGCCGGCAGGTCTTCTGCCTTGCGCATGCCCGCATCGGCCAATTGCCGTTCCAGCCGAACATACAGACGTGGCAGTTGCTCCAGAAACGTGGTGTTGAAATACGACAGACCGTTTTTCACTTCATCCAATACCGACAATTTGTTCGGCCGCAGCATGCGGGTCTGCCAAAGTCGGAGAATGGTGCGTTTCAGGGTTTCTTCGGTCTCTTCCTGTTCTTCCGGCGTCATCGCCATGCGATCACGTTTTTCCAGCAGTGAAGAAATCTGCTGTTGGCAGTTCAGGATGCTTTTACGCGAAACTTCGGTAGGGTGTGCGGTCAGCACCGGACGGATGTGGGCGTTGTGAAAAAATGCCTGAAGCGGGTCCGCACCGATGCCGGCTTGTTCGGCTTTGGCTAATGCCGCCACCAGGGTGCCCTCATGCAGGCCTCCCGACAGGCTGGCATTGGCCCGCGAACGCCGGATATGGTGTCGGTCTTCGGCAATATTGGATAAATGCGAAAAATAGCTGAATGCGCGCACCACATGCCGGGTATCGTCGGCGCTGAGGCCATTCAGCAGGGTCTCCAGCTCGGTTTTTGCTGCTAAATCATCATCCCTGCGGAATCGAATTGAGGTCTGCCGTATGCGTTCAATCAAATTGAAAACGGCATCACCCTCCTGTTCACGGATGGTATCGCCCAGCAAACGCCCCAGCAGGCGGATATCGTCCTTCAGCGGGGCGTCTTTTTCCGATGAAAGCGGGTTGGCAAGGGCTTGTGTAGACACGGGGAATCCAAAAGTTACGGTGATTTCTAGCCTAGCATGGAAAAAATAGCGCACGCAGGGGTTTTTGCGACCGAAATCCGCAGGCCGCGGCAATGAATTCAAGCATTTTGGCGGTGAGTCCTTTAAAATAGCGGGTTCGTATCATCCAAACATTCCAGGAATGCCATGCGCAGCCATTTTTGCGGTCAAATCACCCAAGCCCATATCGGCCAAACCGTTACCTTGTGCGGCTGGGCGGACGTCTCACGCAATCTGGGCGGCGTCTGTTTCATCGATCTGCGTGACCATGAGGGCATTGTGCAGGTGGTGGCGGAGCCGGACAATGCCGCCTATGCCGTGGCTGAGCAGGTAGGCTACGAGTATTGCCTGAAAGTCACCGGTACCGTACGCGCACGCCATAGCGTCAATGCCAAAATGGCTACGGGTGCGGTTGAGATCAATCCGGAAACCATTGAGATTCTCAACGCCTCGGCCAGCCTGCCGTTTTACAACCATGAAAACCCCGGCGAAGACATTCGCCTGCGCTACCGGTATCTGGATTTGCGCCGCCCGGAGATGCAGAAAACCATGCGCAAACGCACTGCGTTGGTGCAAGCCTTGCGCCGCTACCTGGATGCCGCCGGTTTTCAGGATATCGAAACCCCGATTCTGACCAAAGCCACGCCCGAAGGCGCCCGCGATTACCTGGTGCCCAGCCGCGTGCATCCCGGCGAGTTCTTTGCTTTGCCGCAATCGCCACAGCTTTTCAAGCAATTGCTGATGATGGCCGGCATGGACCGCTACTACCAAATTGCCCGTTGTTTCCGTGACGAAGACCTGCGTGCCGATCGCCAACCGGAATTCACCCAGCTCGACATGGAGTTTGCCTTCATCACCGAACAAGACATCCAGGATTTTGTCGAAGCGATGATCCGCAGCATTTTCAAGGAAGTGCAGGGTGTTGAGCTGGCCAACCCGTTCCCGCGCCTGACCTATGCCGAAGCCATGCGCCGGTTCGGTTCCGACAAGCCCGATCTGCGTATTGCGCTGGAATTGGTGGACATTGCCGAGCAGGTGAAAAGCAGCGAGTTCAAAGTATTCACCGATTGGGCCAATCAGCCCGAGGGCCGTGTGGCTGCGTTGCGTGTACCCGGCGGTGCGGTGCTGAGCCGCAAACAGATTGACGAT
>JAHEBG010000134.1 GCA_024642445.1 Gammaproteobacteria bacterium
GTAAAAAAACGTAAGCGCGGAAAGGGCGGTAGCAAATACGGGCGAATGGATGAAACCCATGATTTCATTCCGGTGGCCGAAGGCAGCGGAAAGCTTTGGGTCAACCTGTTCGATTACCTGGATACCGGCTTGTTTCTCGATCACAGGCCACTTCGGCTTCGAATGGCGGCAGAAGCCAAGGGCAAACGCTTTCTGAATCTGTTCTGTTATACCGGCACCGCCAGCGTGCACGCCATATTGGGCGGCGCAGCGGCATCAACCAGCGTCGATCTGTCTGCGACCTATCTGGATTGGGCCGAGGCCAATTATGAATTGAACGATATCCAGGGCAGCAGCCACCCTTTGGTAAAAGCCGACGTGGTGGAATGGCTGGGCAACTGCCGGCAGAAGTTCGATCTGGTATTCTGCGATCCGCCGACCTTTTCCAATTCCGCCAGTGCCGAAGATTTCGACGTGCAAAAAGACCATGTGGCATTGCTGGAAAAGATTATTAATGTGCTTTCCGATGACGGCGTCTGTTATTTCTCCAACAATTTCCGCAAGTTCAAGATGGACATCGAAGCAGTATCATTGTTCGCGGACGTGCAGGACATCTCTGCGCAAACCATCGATCTGGATTTTGAGCGTAATCCCAAGATCCACCGGTGCTGGAAGCTGCATAAAAAATGAGCCCGCAGTGCGGGCTCGTGGTTAGACTCGGCAGCCGGTTATTTTCCGGTTTTGATGGTTGTCCATAGCCGTGTACGATCGCGCTGAATATCCTGCGGAAAACTGGGTGGGTTCACCAGTTTGGCGCTGACGCCGGCATTCGGAAAAATGGACTCATCTTCGGCCAATTCCGGATCAAGCAGGGGTTTGGCTGCAGTATTGGGCGTGGCATACCAGACATAATTGGCAATACCTGCTGCAACTTCGGGTTTCATCAAGTAATTGATGAATTTCATGGCATTGGCCTTGTTCGGCGCATCGTTTGGAACGGCCATTACATCAACCCAGCGCGCCGCGCCTTCTTTGGGAATGATAAAAGCAATTTCTATGCCATTTTCGGCCTCTTCAGCGCGGTCTCTGGCTTGGAATACATCGCCGGAATAGCCCATGGCGACGCAGACATCACCAGTGGCCAGATCGGAAATGTACTTTGATGAATGAAAGTATTTGATATTCGGTCGCGTAGCCAGAAACGTTTGTTTAACCGTGTCGAGCGTGGCAGTATCAGACAGATGCGGGTCCTTGTTCATATAGAGCAAGGCCGAGGTGAACGCATCTTCCGGATCATCCAGCACAGCGATGCCGCATTGTGCCAGCTTGCCGGCAATGGCCGGGTCGAAAATCATCGACCAGCTGTCAAGCTCCGCATCCGGCCCGAGGATTTCCCGCACTTTATTGACGTTATAGCCAATGCCGGTGGTGCCCCACATATATGGCATCAGTTTGGCGTTGCCAGGATCTATTTCGGCCAGCGATGCCATGATGACAGGGTCGTTGTTGTCGGCGTTTGTCAACGCGTTCTTGTCAAGATTGCCGTATATGCCTGCGGCAATGTGTTTTTCAGCGAAAGGACGGGCCGATGGAAATACCACATCGTAGCCCGATGCGCCGGCAAGCAGTTTCGCTTCCAGTGTTTCGTTTCCGTCATAGACGTCGTACACCACTTTGATGCCGGTTTCTTTTTCGAAATTGGCCAAGGTGTCTTCCGCAATGTAATCGCTCCAGTTATAGACAAATACCGTCTTGGAATCGGTTTCATTGGGCTGGAGTTCTTCCGATTTTCCGCAGCCTACCAACAACGCCGTTACAGTAAGGCTTAAAATGAGGGTTTTCATCGGAATTCTCCTGATTCGTGGTGGTTTCAGTGTAGCATGCACCCAACACGTTAATTAATAACGTAAATCCATGCTTCCGGTAGCTTCGCATTTTTCCAGCCGCACCATGAACAAGCGGTCATATTCCGTGTCACTGATGGCGTTTGCCGGGTTACCTGTCCAAGCTTGAACTATAGCGGGCAGGGTATTGCTGTGACCGATGACCACGGCATTGCTGCCGCTGGCCATTGCGCAAATCGCTTTCAGCAGTTCTTCTGGGTAACGCTCGGCGTTATCTTTATCTATCGGCAACACCGTAACTTTCAGTGCCATGGCGTTGGCCAGAGGTGTAGCCGTGGCCACGGTTCTACGGTACTGGGTGCTGAAAACGGCTGACGGCTTAGCGTGCGCGAATAAAGTCACCAGCCGGTCAGCCCGTGCTTTTCCGGTGTCGGTCAGTTCAGGGTCGGCGGCCGGTTCAGTGGATTTTTCCGCATGCCGCAACAGAAAAACGGTTTGGCTCTGTGCCATGGCAGGTAAAGAAAAAAGGCTTGCCAGTAACGCAGCGATGCAGGCGGTTCGTATCATGTGTTGAGAGCTCCCAGTTGGCTGAGCAGCGCACGCAAAAACATGGCGCGCTGTTCGCCGTTCTCGGTTTTATTGCTGATTTTGAGTTTATCCGAACCCTGCATGGTATAGGTGCGAGGTTGACGTTGAATCAGCTGGATTACCGTAAACGGGTCGATATTGGGTTTTGCAGTAAATGCCAGTGTACCGCCATTGTCGTGCAGGTCAATTTTACTGACACCAATCTGTTCGGCCATCAAGCGCAATTCGGCACATTCAAACAGGTGACGCGTGGCATCAGCCAGAAGTCCGAAACGGTCGATGAATTCCACTTGCAAGTCCTCGAGCGCATGCCTGTCTTTGGCCGAAGCAATCCTTTTATACAGCGTAAGCCGGGTATGTACGTCTTCAATCGTATGCTCCGGAATCAATGCCGGACTGTGCAGGTTCACTTGTGCCGCGGAATATCCAGGATTAAATACATCCGGCAATTTGCCGTCTTTGATTGAGGCGACGGCGCGTTCCAGATACTGCGCATACAGGGCAAAGCCGATTTCAGTAATCTGGCCGGATTGGCCTTCACCCAACAGCTCGCCGGCGCCGCGGATTTCGAGATCATGGGTTGACAGGGTAAATCCGGCGCCCAGTTCTTCCAGTGATGCCAGTGCATCAAGACGTTTACGGGCATCGGCGGTGATTCGTTTTAGATCTTGCACGATCAGATAGGCATAGGCTTTGTGGTGCGAGCGTCCGACACGGCCACGCAGTTGATGCAATTGCGCCAGCCCGAAACGGTCGGCGCGGTTGATGATGATGGTATTGGCGCTGGGAATGTCGATGCCGGATTCAATGATGGTGGTGGATACCAGAATATTGAAGCGTTGCTTATGGAAATCCAGCATTACCTGTTCCAGTTGGCGCTCAGGCATCTGGCCATGCGCCACCCGTACCCGCGCATCGGGCAACAATGCCTCAATATCTGCGGCCATGCGCTCGATGCTTTCGACTTCATTGTGCAGAAAATAAACCTGACCGCCACGGGCCAGTTCACGTTGGAATGCTTCCACCAGAGTGGCATTATCCCAAGGGCAGATAAAGGTTTTTACCGCCATTCGATGCGCCGGTGGTGTACCGATGATGGACAGTTGCCGTAGCCCACTCATGGCCATATTTAGGGTACGGGGTATCGGCGTAGCAGTAAGTGTCAGCAGATGCACGTTGGCCTTCAGTGCTTTCAGCGCTTCTTTATGACGAACGCCGAAGCGCTGTTCTTCATCGACAATAACCAGCCCCAGGGCTTCGAAAGCCACATCCTTCTGAAGCAATCGGTGGGTGCCGATGACGATATCGATTTTTCCGGCAGCCAGCAGCGCCAGTGCTTGCTTGATGTCTTTCGGGCTCTTGAAGCGGGAAAGCACTTCCACTTTCACTGGCCAATCGGCAAAACGATCGCTGAAATTTCTGAAGTGCTGTTCAGCCAGCAATGTGGTTGGAACCAATACTGCAACCTGTTTTCCGGCCATTGCCGCCACGAAAGCGGCGCGCAGCGCCACTTCGGTTTTTCCGAATCCGACATCGCCGCAGACCACGCGGTCCATGGGTGTGGGTTGACGCAGATCTTCAATGACTGCTGTGATTGCTTGTGCTTGATCCGGTGTTTCTTCGAAAGGAAAGCCCGATGCAAAGCGCTCATACATGCCAACTTCCATTTCCAGTCCGAAACCGTCCTGCGCCATGCGTTTGGCTTGGATTTCCAGGAGTTCTGCGGCAACATCATGTACTTTCTCGGCGGCACGGCGTTTGGCTTTTTCCCAAGCTTCGCCCCCTAGATTGTGCAAGGGCGCATGCTCGGCGCTGGTGCCGGAATAACGTGATACCAGATGCAGCTGGGTCACCGGCACGTACAGCTTGTCACCTTTAGCGTATTCAATACTCAGGAATTCGCCGGTACTGCCACCGGTTTCAAGGCTTACTAGCCCTTGGTATCGGCCGACACCATGGTCTTCGTGCACAATCGGCGAGCCGAGACTGATTTCGTTAAGGTCCTTGAGGATGCTTTCTGGGTCTTTCTGCGTCGATTTACGCCGCCTGGCCTGCGTGGCGCGCTCGGGAAACCATTGGCGCTCGGTGAATACAGTAATTGCGGGATCAGTTACAACGAAGCCATCGGTCAAAGCGGCCGTGGTCAGCATCAGTCGCTGTGGGCGGGCCAATGCAAGCGCATCGGGCCAATGATCGCTGCTGTCCCAGGGTATGTCGGCATTTTTTAACAAATCCTTCAAAGCTTCGCG
>JAHEBG010000135.1 GCA_024642445.1 Gammaproteobacteria bacterium
TCGCCATTGGCGATCTGGTTGGCCAACCGATGCTTGCGCACAAAGCCACACATGAAGCGAAAGTGGCCGCTGAAGTGGCTGCCGGCCATAAGCGGGAATGGGTGGCGCGCGCCATTCCTTCTGTGGCCTATACCGACCCTGAAATCGCTTGGGTGGGTTTGACCGAAACCGAAGCCAAAGCCAAAGGCATAGCGTATGAAGTGGGCAAATTTCCGTGGGCGGCATCCGGACGTGCCATCGGTATTGGCCGCACTGAAGGGTTCAGCAAGCTGTTGTTCGACCCAGGCACACACCGCCTTATCGGCGGCGGCATTGTAGGCGCCCATGCCGGCGATTTGATTGCCGAAATCGCCTTGGCCATAGAAATGGGCTGTGAAGCGTCCGACATCGGCCATACCATCCACCCGCATCCCACGCTGAGTGAAACGGTGGCGATGGCGGCGGAAGTATTCGATGGCAGTATTACGGATTTGTATTTGCCCAAGAAAAAATAAGCGCGTGGCTATGGGCGCCGCGGCGTCTTTGCTAAACCAGAACCAGCCAACATACCCCGCATACCACCAGTACGCTCACCGCATCCAGCCATGCGCCTTCACGCAGCATATCTTTGCTGCGTAGAAATCCTGAGCCGAAAGCCACAGCATTCGGTGCGGTGGCCACCGGTAACATGAATCCAATGCTTGCAGCCATGGCTGCCGGCAGCATCAGCAGAGCGGGGTCAATCGCCAGCCCTTTGGCAGCAGCTGCCAGAATCGGCATCAATAAAACCGCGGTGGCGGTATTGCTGGCAATTTCAGACAGCAGCACCACGCTGGCAATAATTATTACCATTGTCAGGAATAAAGGCAGGTGCTGCGCAGACACCAACGAGCGGCTGATGGCATCGCTGATGCCGCTTTCCTGGAATGCGGTAGCCAGGGCAATGCCGCCTGCGAACAGCAGTAAGGCGCCCCACGGAATGCTGGCAGCGGCGTCCCAATTGAGCAGCGCTTTATGGTCTTTGTTGCCGGAAGGGATCAGTGCCATGGCGGCCACGGCAAGCAGAGCAACGCCGGCATCACTTGCGCCCGGCAGATTTAGCCATGCACTCCAGCCACCCCATGGCCCAGTGCGAGTAATCCAAGCCAGAGCAGTCAAGCCGAATACCGCAAGAACACGTTTTTCCAGAACCGTCCATGCCCCTTGCGGCGGCAGCTTGGCGGAAGGGCTGTTTTTAAGGTGCCGAGATAGGCCAAAGGCCAGAATCGGCAACATTATGGCGGTAATCGGCAGGCCTAGTGCCATCCAGTCGGTAAAGTCGTAGGCGGTGCCGGTCGCTTGCTGGTATTGCTGCATGAATACCAGATTCGGTGGCGAGCCGATGGGGGTTCCCAACCCGCCCAGACTGGCGGCATATGCAATGCATAACACCAAAGGCATCGCCAGCCGTGGATCTTTGTAGTGTTCGATGACGGCATATGCCACCGGCAGCATGATCAGTGTGGTGGCGGTATTGGAGATCCACATGCTGATCAGGCCGGTGGCAAAGGTGAATCCGAAAATCAGACTGCGCCCGGATTTTCCGCCTACAGCATTGACCAATGCAAAAGCCAGGCGTCGGTGCGCACCCGAGTGTTCCAGTGCCCGTGACAGCATGAAGCCACCCATCAAGAGCAGAATCAGTTCATTTCCCACGCTTTGTGCCACCTGCTTACTGTCCAGTATTCCCAGCATCGGCAGCGCAGCCAATATTAACAGTGAGGTGAATGCCGGATTGATGGCTTCGCTCATCCACCATAAGGCGCATAAGGTGGTTAGCGCTAGTGTTGCCGAAAACGCAAACGGCATGCCTTGCATGTGTGCGAAAACAAGCGTTGCCAGCGCGGCCAATGGCCCTAGCCATCGAAACATCCGTGAAATTGACATTTAACAAACCCCAGTGCTGTCGCTTCTGATTATAATCAATGGATTGTCGCACAGAGATTACCCATGACCGAAACAACCGAAAGCATTGCCATGCACCGTCGTGCGCTTGCCGCACTGAACACCTTCATGAAATTGGAGTCCGCCGGCGGCATCGTATTGGTGGTGGCTACAGTGATGGCCATGGTGGTTGCCAATTCAGCCTTCAGTGCCGAGTACCTGAATGCGCTGCATATGCATCTGCGCCTGGGTTTCGGTGAAATCGCTTTGGATAAATCGGTATCGCACTGGATCAACGACGGGCTGATGGTGATTTTCTTTCTTATGGTCGGGCTCGAGCTCAAGCGTGAGTTGGTGGAGGGTCAATTCGCCGATAAAGCCAATATCACTCTGCCGGTGATCGGTGCGGTGGGCGGCATGGCCGTACCTATGCTGATCTATGCCGCCATGAACTGGGGCAATCCCGCTGCCCTGCATGGCACGGCAATTCCTGCGGCAACCGATATCGCTTTTGCTTTGGGCATTCTTTCGTTGTTGGGCTCACGGGTGCCAATGGCTTTGAAAATGTTGTTATTGGCCATTGCCGTGGCCGATGATTTGGGCGCCATCTTGATTATTGCCATTTTTTACACCGATCAGATTTCTGCCATGGCATTGATGGTGGCTGCCGGGCTGGTGGCCATTCTTGCTGTCATGAACCGCTATAAAGTCACCAATCTGTTTTTATACCTCTTCATCGGCACCTTGCTATGGTTGGCGGTGTTGAAGTCCGGCGTGCATGCCACTATCGCCGGTGTGGTGCTGGGTTTGATCATTCCGTTAGGGGGCGGCAGCAAAGACGGGCCTTCGGAAACCCTGATGCATGTCCTGCACCCTTGGGTGGCCTTCGTGATTCTGCCGATTTTTGCCTTTGCCAACGCCGGCGTACCTCTGGCAGGCTTAACTCTGCCCAATCTGTTTGAGCCGGTACCCTTGGGCATTGCCTTGGGTCTGTTCATTGGCAAGCAAATGGGTGTTTTCGGCTTGATCTGGTTGTGTGTCAAAGCCGGCATCGCCCGTTTGGACGAATCTTTGGACTGGAAAAGCCTATTCGGCATGGCTACCTTGTGCGGAATTGGCTTCACCATGAGCCTTTTTGTGGGTTCGCTGTCATTCGGGCCTGAGCATGTCGACTACCAGCTGACCCATCGCCTGGGTATCCTAATGGGCTCCTTCCTCTCGGCAATCGTTGGCTATGTGATACTTTCGAGGGCGCTTCCGGGCAGTTCAAGGGCCAAATCGAAAAAAAGTGCATAATTCCATACGACAGGGTATTGCGCTTTGCTAACGAATATTTAATACTAAATTAGACAAAACACTCTAAACGGCTAGAATGGCCAAGTGAACAGGTCGTGGTGGCATCTTTATTTTCAGGATGTAGTGCTGTAAGGAAAATGGGATGACGCGGATATTTCAACATTAACGGGAAAACACCCATGAAAAAGATGCAACGCATAGTACAACGCTCTCCGCTCGCTGCCGCGGTCGCTTTTGGTTTGTTCGCTGCCCCGATGGCGCACGCCTTCGATTTCGAAAACGGCGAATTGAAAGGAAGTCTGGATACCACGGTGTCGTATGGCGTTTCCATCCGCACCGAAGATCCGGCAGAAGCCCTGATTGGTAAAGCCGCAATCAACCCTCTGATTGCCTTGGCCGGTCAAAGCATTGCTGCGCCGTTCAACGGTCTGGGCGCCTTCCCTGGCTCGCCAGCACAAATCGCTGCACCGGGTCGTCTTTCCGCCAACCGCGATGACGGCAATATCAAATACGGTAAGGGCGATGCCTTTTCCAATGCTTTCAAAGTCACCTCCGAGCTTGAACTGACTTGGCGCGACTGGGGCTTCTTCTCGCGCGCCAGCTACTTCTACGATTTCGAAAACAGTGATAACAAGTACGACTTCACCAAGGCTGCCAAGGCCAAAGTAGCCAGCGATTTCCGCCTGTATGATGCCTTCTTGTATAAAAACTACGCATTGGGCGAAAACGACGAAGTCACCGGCGCTATCCGTTTCGGTAAGCAGGTGGTCAGCTGGGGTGAAAGTACTTTTATCCAAAACGGCATCAACGTTATTAACCCTATCGACGTATCCCGTATCCGTGTTGCCGGTGCCGAGCTGAAAGAAGCCTTCATCCCAACCAATATGCTGTGGGCTTCCACTAAATTCAGCGATTCGGTGTCCATGGAAGCCTACTACCAGCTGAACTGGCGTCCGGTCGAAATCGATCCTTCCGGCACTTACTTCAGCACCAACGATTTCGCATCACCGGGCGGCACCTACATCATGCTGGGTTTCGGTACGGTAATGCAGCCAGTTAATAACCCGGAAAACTACGCTTCAACCTGTATTGTCGGCGCGCCGGCAGCAGGTCAGGTCAATGTCGGCAATTCCGACCGCTTTGCTGAATTGGCGGCGATTTACGGCCCAGCAACGGCTGCCCAGCTGTTGGCGGCTTCCTGCGGTGCCGCCGGCCCGCGTCTGGCCGACAACAAGGCCCGCAATTCCGGTCAGTTCGGTTTAGCCTTGCGTTGGTATGCCGAAGCACTGAACCAAACCGAATTCGGTTTCTATGCCATGAACTACCACAGCCGCGTGCCGCTGCTTTCCGGCCGC
>JAHEBG010000136.1 GCA_024642445.1 Gammaproteobacteria bacterium
ATCGCTGCAGGTAGCGGCCCGCGGCCCACCCAGGCCAACCAGATCACCGTAACATTCCTTTCCACCCTACCCAATGGCCAAGTGATTAGCGACACCAGCATAGCCAGCGGTGATATACCGGCTGGCCCGGTAACGTTGCGTCTGAGCGAGATTCCGCTTCCTGGCCTGCGCGAAGCCTTGCAGATGATGCGTGAAGGGGCGCGCTGGGAGGTTGCCATTCCCGGAATGCATGCATACGGCACCTCAATCGACCGTGCCGGTGAAATGGCGAATCAGGCCGTCATTTACAACATCACGCTCACCAAAGTAGGACCGGTCATTGCAGCACCCAAGACCGGTGGTTAATTACCGGAATACACTGGCTTGTGTTCAATAGGACAGAAGCGTCCACCCCGCCGTACAAATGACTATTGCTTGCTTCTTTAACAGCTCTATTGACAATCAAATATAACCTTATGTATAGTTTGCTTAACATTAAGCACACTTAACTGTACATAGGAGCGCCACCCATGCCCTACCGCGAAAAAACCGCTTGGATGTATTTGCTGACCATGCTGGCCGCATTTACCCCCTATTTTGTCTGGACCGCGCTAAACCCGCCCACCGAGGCCCTGCCCGATCTGAGCCGGATGGGGATTTATGCCGTTACGTCATTGGGCTGGGCGGCACTTCTGGGTATTGGCCATCTGCTGCTGCGCCGCAGCGCCCCGGATGAAGCCAAAGAACCCATGGACGAACGCGATACCGCCATTGCGCACCGCGCCCGCACCTATTCCTACGGCGTGCTGATTACCGGCATGATCTTGGTGGGCGGCATCATGCCCTTCACCGATACCGGCTGGAAGATTGCCAACTCGGCCATATTCATGATTGTGCTGGCCGAAATGGTGTTCCACATTGGCGTGGTGTGGATGTATCGGCGGCAAGCGGCATGAGCGGCAGCATTCAAAACAATATCCGCACGCTGCGGTTCATGAACGGCGAAATGTCGCAGGCCGAGTTGGGTCTGCGCATTGGCGTTACACGGCAGACCATCGCCGCCATCGAGGCCGGCAAGTATTCGCCGTCGTTGGAAGCCGCTTTCCGCATGGCCGATGTCTTTGGCGTACCCTTGGCCGAAGTTTTTCAGTGGCAGTCCGGCGCGTAAGCACGTGTGCCAATGCCTTTGCTGCTGATACCTGAAATTTTATGCTGTTTTTTGTTGTTGACCGCAATTTGGATTCGAAATTAAGAGTCCTACCTATTCGTCAAAGCAAACATCCCTTCCCAAACCAATTTTTAAAAATGATGCATAGATTCACGATATTTACCGCTAGATTTAGGCTTTAGGCGTCAGAATATTCAGAGCCAGCAGTCCGAAAACAAAGCACTTGACATACCTTAAATGGTATAGTCATAATTAGCAATGTGGACAATTCAAGAGCATCGCGACGTTGATAAAGAACTTTCGGCCCGCGTTCCAATTGAAATACTCAAACGTTATGAGAAGTGGAAAGATATTGCCATGCTATCAGGCCCGCAAGGTCTACGAGCCATCAAAGGCTTTCACGACGAAGCGTTAGCTGGAAAATGGAAAGGTTATCGATCTTCTAGACTTAATGAACAATGGCGAGTAATTTACAAAATCGTTGCCGATGTTTTATTGGTGCAGGTTGTCCGCGTTACACCGCACGACTACAGGAGAACTTAAATGCGTAATTACAGTGCTGCCAAAAAACGCGTAGACGTTTCGCCAGGCGAATCGGTTCGCATCATTCGCGAGCTACAAGACCTCAGCCAAAGCCAACTTGCCCAGCTGTGTGGTATTCCACAATCCACCATTTCTAGTATCGAGAATAGCCGCGTTAATCTTGGCGTTGAGCGCGCAAAGGCAATTGCACTGGCATTGCGTTGCCATCCTGCAGTGCTTGTCTTCCCAGGCTGGCAAATTTCGCATGCCACTGCCGCATAACTAATCAATCTAGGTGTAGCCGAAAGAATACTGGCTACAAATTAGCATTTTCTATTGCGGCAAACTTTAGGCATTAAGCGTCGCAACTTTCAAATAGCAAAAAAATCAATCGTTACCGGCTACGGTCATTTTGCCCACCAGAATGGAACCCACCTGAATGTGCGAGCGCGGGTCCACGTCGTTGCCCACCGCTTCAATGGCCGGCAGCATGTCGGCCAGATTGCCGGCAATGGTCAGTTCATCCACCGCGTATTGTATTTCGCCGTTCTCCACCCAAAACCCGGCAGCCCCGCGCGAATAATCACCGGTTAAGGTATTCACGCCTTGGCCCATCAGTTCGGTCGCCAGCAAACCGGTGCCCATGTTTTTGATCAGGCTCTGCAGATCGCCGGCATTGGCGCTGGCAAACAGATTGTGCACGCCGCCGGCGTTGCCGGTGGATTGCAGGCCCAGCTTACGTGCCGAATAACTGCCCAGCAGATAGCGCTGAATCACGCCGTTGCTGACAATATCGCTGGCCTGAGTAGCCACGCCTTCGGCATCGAAATAGCCGGAACGAAACCCGCGCGGCACGTGCGGGGCTTCGTGCAGGCTTAGCCATTCCGGGAAGATTTTTTTGCCTATGGAATCCTGCAGAAAACTGGCGTTGCGGTACAGGCTGCCGCCGGAAATGGCGCCCAGAAAACTGCCAATCAAACCGCGTGCCAATTCGGCGCTGAACAACACCGGGTACTGCCCGGTTTTTACCGAGCGCGGGTTCAAACGCGCGGCCGTGCGTTCGGCGGCTTTGCGGCCAATGGCGTCGGCTGAATCCAGGCCGTCAAACATCAAGGCTGTGGAATACCAGTAATCGCGTTGCATGGCGCTGTCTTTGCCGGCAATCAACGAGCAGCTGAGCGAATAGTGGGTGCTGCGCTCGGCGCCAAAAAAACCGTGCGAATTGGCGTACACCGCCAAGGAACGGCCGCTGTTGAACGCGGCGCCGTCGGAGTTGCTGATGCCTTGTTGTTGAAGGCCGGCCGCTTCACAGGCCAAGGCCAAAGCGATGCCCTGCTCTGCGCTAAGCTCGGTGGGGTGCCATAAATCAAAATCCATCGGCGCCGTGGCCAAGCGATCGGCATCGGCCAAACCCGAGGCGGCATCGGCTTCGGTATAGCGGGCAATGGCGCAGGCCTGGGCCACGGTTTCACGCAACGATTCCGGGCGCAGATCGGCGGTGCTGGCGGTGCCTTTGCTGTGTTGGGTATACACGGTAACGGCCACGCCTTGGTCGTTGGTGCGTTCCACCGTTTCCACATCGCCCAAGCGCACATTGGCGGCAAAACCGGTGTCTTGCGACAGCGAAACTTCAGCCTGATCGGCACCGCTGGCGCGGCACAGATCAAGAACCTGTTCAGCCAGGGTGTACAATGGCTGGGCATAGGCGGGATTTGTGGACGTGGTGTTCATGGGGTACAGCCTAATGGAAGAGTGGAATGACGAAACGCGGTATTGATGAAGAAACCGGTGAATTGCTGGGCCCCAGCCGTGGCGAAGAACGCCGGGCGGCCTTGGCCGTGCTGGAATTGGCCACCCGTATGGTGGAACAACCCATGGCGCGTCTGATGCAGATGCCGGTGTCCGACGAAATGCTGGGCCATATTGGCTTCTGCCAGCGCATCAGCGCGCAGATTGCGCGCAAGCGCCAGTTGCATTTTGTGGCCAAACAAATGCGCAAGGAAGATCAGGAAACGCTGGATTCCTGGCGCGCGCTGCTCAACTTCGACAAAGCCGACGTGCGCCGCGAGATTGCCGAGAGCCATCGCATTGAAGCGCTGCGCGACAAACTGATTGCCGGCGACGCCAACGCCCTGACCGCGCTGATGGCGCAGTTTCCGCAGGCCGACAGCCAGCACATTCGCCAACTGATTCGCAATGCCCAGCGCGAGCAGGAAAAAAACAAACCGCCGCATGCCTACCGCGAGCTGTTCCGGGTATTGCGGGAACTGTACCGGGATCATTCGTTACCCACTTAAGCGTGGGTTCCACCAACGGTCATGCCGTCGATCTTCAAACTGGGTTGACCCACACCCACCGGCACGCTTTGCCCGTCTTTGCCGCAAATGCCCACGCCGGCATCCAAGGCCATGTCGTTGCCGATCATGCTGACCTTGTTCATGGTGTCCGGGCCGTTGCCAATCAAGGTGGCGCCTTTCACCGGCCGGGTGATTTTGCCGTCTTCAATCAGATACGCTTCGCTGGCGGTAAACACAAACTTGCCTGAGGTGATATCCACCTGACCGCCGCCGAAATTGGGCGCGTACAGGCCTTTTTTCACCGAGGCGATAATTTCTTCCGGGGCATGCGCGCCGGCCAGCATATAGGTGTTGGTCATGCGTGGCATCGGCAGATGCGCAAAGCTCTCGCGCCGGCCGTTACCAGTAGGCGCTACGCCCATCAGGCGCGCGTTCAGCGTGTCTTGCATGTAGCCGCGCAGAATGCCGTCTTCAATCAACACATTGTATTGGCTGGGTGTGCCTTCATCGTCCACGCTCAAGGAGCCGCGGCGTTTGGCCAGGGTACCGTCGTCAACAATGGTCACGCCTTTGGCGGCC
>JAHEBG010000137.1 GCA_024642445.1 Gammaproteobacteria bacterium
AGCCTACGATCGAATGGGCGCGCCGGAAGGCGAATTGGCACTGGTGGAATGCGTGTTGTACCTTTCGGTGGCGGCAAAATCGAATGCCGCTTACATGGCCTACAATGCCGCCAAAAATGATATCCGTGAAACCGGCAGCCTTGATGTGCCGATGCATTTCCGCAATGCCCCGACGCAATTGATGAAGTCTCTCGGTTACGGTAAGGAGTACGTCTACGATCCTTCCGTGGCGGGGGGCATTGATTATGCCCAAACCGGGTTTCCCGACGCCCTCGGCGAAAAACTGTACTATCATCCGATAGAGCAAGGTGCTGAAGCTGCCATCGGGGAAAAGCTGTCACGTATCCGCGCCTTGCGTGAGCAATACCGAAAAAATCCGAAATAATATGTGATTCAGGAGGGGCTAATGCGTACATTCATTACCGGGTTGCTGGGCGGATTGGCCCTGTTCGTTTGGGGAATGCTGGCCCATACGGTTTTGCCCTTGGGCGATGCCGGAATGCGTCAAAGCAAAAACGAAGATGCGGTTATTGCGGCGCTGCAGGAAAATATGCCTGCAACCGGCGTGTATATAGTGCCTGGCCTGAGCTCAGAGCAGATGGCCGATGATGCGTCAGTCAAGGCGTATCAGGCCAAAGCGCCCACCGTTCCTAACGCCATGATTTTCTATCAGGAAAGCGGCCGTGATGGCACCCAAATGGGCCGCAATCTGTTGGCGGAGTACCTGTGCAATACCCTTGCGGCATTGCTGGTGGCGGTCATTCTTACCTTGGCACCGCTTTCCAAAACGCGCCGTATCCTGCTTAGCGGCGGGCTTGGCGTATTCGCTTGGCTTAGTGTTAGCGCCCCGTATTGGAACTGGTACCGCTTTCCGCAGGATTTTAGTTTAGCCAATCTGGCCATGTTGGTGCTGGGATGGCTGATTTCAGGCGCGGTCATGGCATGGTGGTTGGCGCGCACCGGCAAATAGCCTTGCTCATCCGGGCGGGCAGGGCGATAATTACGTCTTGCCCGTTTTTTATGGATGTACCCCATGTTGGACCCGATGATGTTCCGCACCCATTTGCGGGAAACCGCCGATGCTTTGCAGAGATTGCGTGGATTTACGCTCGATATTGGCCAGTTTGAAGCCTTTGAATCCGAGCGAAAGGCACTGCAGACGCGTACCCAGGAGCTGCAAAACCTTAGGAATACACGGTCCAAAGCCATTGGTCAGGCTAAAGCCAAAGGCGAGGATTTAGCACCTCTGATGGCCGAAGTTGCAGGATACGGCGATGAACTCAAGGCATCGGAAACAGCTCTGGCAGCATTGATGCAGGCCATGCAGGATGCGATGGCACAGGTGCCGAATATTCCGCACACTTCGGTGCCTCTGGGCAAAGACGAAACTGAAAATACGGTATTGAAATCCTGGGGCACCTTGCCTTCGTTTGATTTCGAGGCAAAAGACCATGTGGCACTGGGTGAGAAAAACCAGTGGCTGGATGCGGCGGCCGGTGCCAAGCTCTCGGGCTCACGTTTTACCGTATTGCGCGGTGAATTGGCGCAGCTGCACCGCGCATTGTCGCAGTTCATGCTGGATACCCACACCCAGCAGCACGGCTACACCGAACACAATACCCCGTTGATCGTAAATGCCGAAAGCATGCACGGCACCGGTCAACTGCCGAAATTCGAAGACGATTTGTTTTCCACTCAGGTAGGTGAAAGCAAGCGCTACCTTATTCCCACTTCGGAAGTGAGTCTCACCAATCTGGTGCGCGATGAAATCATTGATGCCGCCGATATGCCATTGTGGATGACCGCACACAGCCAATGTTTCCGCGCTGAAGCCGGCAGTTACGGGCGGGATGTGCGAGGGTTCATCCGTCAGCATCAGTTCGAAAAAGTGGAGCTGGTTGCCATAGCCCGGCCCGATGAAAGTTATGCCGTGCATGAGGCCATGACACTGCATGCTGAGACCATTCTTGAGAAGCTGGGCCTGGCCTATCGCCGCTTGTTGCTCTGCACCGGTGATATGGGTTTTTCTGCCGCCAAAACGCACGACTTGGAAGTTTGGCTGCCGGGCCAGAACAGCTACCGTGAAATCAGCTCCATTTCCAATTGCGAAAGTTTCCAAGCGCGCCGCATGCAGGCCCGTTGGCGCAACCCCGAGAGCGGAAAGCCGGAGTTGGTGCATACGCTGAATGGCTCCGGGTTGGCAGTGGGACGCACCTTGGTGGCGGTGATGGAAAACTACCAGAATGCCGATGGCTCCATCACTGTGCCCGAGGTATTGCGGCCGTATATGCAGAACAAATCCCAAATCGGCTAATTTCAAGAAATTTTCTTGGGACTTCACTCTTTAATTAGGTGACTATTGAGATGTCGGTGCAGTCCGTGCGTCAGGGGACGCGGGCGATCTCTCCATGGATGCAGACGCCGATTGGAAAAACCCGACAGGATGTCGGGTTTTTTTATGGGAAATTCCGGTTTTTTATGGGATTAACTCATTGATAGTGCTAGTATGAATGCTACATCAACAGGCAAGAGTGAATCATCGCGCAGCTACAAACTGAATAACCGTATGACTGAAGTGGTAAGGGGATCACCATGTATAGGGTAAAGACGTCAGTTCTAACGAAAGCGCAACACATAGGCATTGCCGGTCAATCCGTAATCAGCGGTTGTCGAGTGCCGTGTGGTTATCAGGCGGTGGCGCCGTGCAGTTGATTGAAAATCTAAAACAGCGAAAAATCGTGCAATGGGCGTTGGCCTATCTGGCCGGTGCCTGGGTGTTACTGCAGGTGCTGGATATGGCAGCGGGCAGCTATCAATGGTCCGGTTTGGTGATGCGTTTAGCTTTCACTGTCGCGGCAATTGGATTTCCAGTGACCTTAGTCTTGGCCTGGTATCACGGCGAGCGCGGTGCCCAGAAAATTTCAGGCGTTGAATTGCTGATATTGGCCTTGTTGTTCGCTATCGGCGGAGGCCTGCTGTGGCGCACCGGAAATCCCGGCGCCTCACAGGCAGTGCTTCCTGCGGTTTCTGATCAAGCTCAAGCAACAGCGCCCGACAAATCGATTGCGGTACTGCCGTTCGTGAACATGAGTGCCGACAAGGACAACGAGTATTTTTCCGACGGCATCTCCGAAGAAATCCTCAATGCGCTGGTAAAAGTTGCGGATTTGAAGGTGGCAGGGCGCACATCTTCGTTCTACTTCAAGGGCAAAAACGAAAGCCTGATCACCATTGGTGAAAAACTGGGGGTGGCCAATGTGCTTGAAGGTTCGGTGCGTAAACAGGGCGATAAAGTGCGAATCACCGCCCAGCTTATCCGTACCAAAGACGGGTTCCATTTGTGGTCGGAAACCTACGATGGCGATTTGAAGGATATTTTCGCACTTCAGGAAACCATTGCGCAGAACATCACCGAAAAACTGCAGGTGATTTTGCAAGGCAATCAGAAAAATGCATTGGTAAATACCGGTACCAGCAATATCGAGGCCTATGCCTTATATTTGCAGGCCAGCGCTATTTTCAACCGCCGCGAAGGCGCACGTTTTGCCGAAGCCATCGCCATGCTTAAAAACGCTATCGCATTGGACCCCGGCTATGCCCGTGCCCATGCGCGATTGGCGGCATTGTATGCGGTCAATGCAAATTATTTGGGTGGTCTGGAGTTTGCAAAAACATTGGGATTAGTAGAGCACCATGCATGGCAGGCTACCAAGCTAGACTCCAGCTTGGCCGAGCCGTATGCAGCCTTGGGCAGCGCCTATGGCGCGCGTCGTGAGTACTTAAAATCACAGGACGCCTTAAAGCAAGCATTGAAGCTTGACCCCAATGATGTCACCTCAAATTTCTGGCTGGCTACTCAGCTCATCGATACCGGCTATATACGTGAAGGCAATGCCGCACTCGATCGTACCTTGGCCATAGAGCCGTTATTGCCCAACGCCTTGTTATGGCGTGCGCGCAATTACATTTTTGATGGCGATTTGGAGGCAGGCGCAGATTTGTTACAGAAAGCCACCGAATCCGGCCATGCGTTTGTTGGCATTGGGCAAACCTTGCTGGACATCGCCCGAGGCGATAGGCCGGCGGCGATTAGTTCCCTAAGCCAAGGGCTTGCCGGCTATTTCACGAAAAACTTTCCGCCTGAAGCGGCAGACATTTTTGCAAAATCCATCTACGGTGACGAACAGGCAAAAAAACAGGCATTGCAACTGATTAAAAACTACTTGGCTACCCGCCCAGAGAATATTGATGGGATTGTGCCATATGTGCTGATGCGCTCTGGCAACGCAGGCTGGGCGCTTCAGCTTACCCAAGACAAGCCCACCACCAACGAGGCCATGGTGCTGTCGGAAATGTTTCGCCGCAATTCAGAAGTGAAGGGTGTGCCGGAGTTCCCCGAGTTTGCGAGACGCACAGGACTGGCGGCATTGTGGGATAGCAAAGGTCCGCCGGACAATTGCCGCAAAAACGACAGCGGGGATTATGTCTGTGAGTAAAGCAAGCTTCATATCCGAACTCAAGCGCCGAAATGTCATACGTATGGC
>JAHEBG010000001.1 GCA_024642445.1 Gammaproteobacteria bacterium
ATTTTATCCGGATGGATTTTCAGGGTCAGCAGACGTGGTGCGAATTCAGACATTTCATCGCGTGGCGCCGAAAGTACTTTCGCCATTTCGCCGAGGATATGCAGACGGCCTTGCTTGGCTTGATCCAGCGCGATGCGCATGATTTCTTCGGTGATGCCTTCGATTTTGATATCCATCTGAAGCGCGGAAATGCCCTGCTCGGAACCGGCCACTTTGAAATCCATGTCGCCCAGATGATCTTCGTCACCCAGGATGTCGGACAGCACTACGAAATCGCCGCCTTCCTTGACCAGACCCATGGCGATACCGGCCACCGGTGCTTTCAGGGGAATACCGGCATCCATCATCGCCAGCGACGATCCGCAGACCGAAGCCATCGAGGAGGAACCGTTCGATTCGGTGATTTCAGACACGCAACGGATGGTGTACGGGAATTCTTCCATGTTCGGCATCACGGCTTGAACGCCACGCTTTGCCAGACGGCCATGGCCGATTTCACGACGCTTCGGACCCATCATACGGCCTGCTTCACCCACCGAATATGGAGGGAAGTTGTAATGGAACATGAAGTTGTCTTTGTACTCGCCGGATACGGCGTCGATGATCTGGCCGTCACGGGCGGTACCGAGCGTTGCGACTACCAGCGCCTGGGTTTCACCGCGGGTGAACAGGGCCGAGCCGTGGGTACGCGGCAACACCGAGGTGCGCACGCTGATCGGACGCACGGTGGTCAAATCGCGGCCGTCGATGCGGATTTTCGAGCTGAGCACGGAACCGCGCATGGTCTGGTATTCAAGCTCGCCGAATTCTTTCGACATTTCGCCACCGGCCCAGCCGTTGGCTTCGGCATCGGCTTTCAGGCTTTCCATCACGTCGGCTTTGATTTTAGAAATGGCATCACGGCGTTCCAGTTTTTCACGGATCGCGAACGCGGCATCCAGACGATTGCCGACAGCGGCTTTCAATGCGGCGATCATGCCGTCATTCTTGGCAGGTGCCTGCCAGTTCCACTTGTTCACGCCAACTTCGGCAACCAGCTCGTTGATGGCCTTGATGACGACCTGCAATTGCTGATGGCCGAACATTACGGCGCCGAGCATCTGCTGCTCGGAAAGCAACGCGGCTTCGGATTCCACCATCAATACGGCACCGGCGGTACCGGCAACAACCAGTTCCAGCTGCGAGGAGGCCAATTCAGTGATGCTCGGATTCAGGATGTATTCGCCGTTGGCGAAACCGACCTTGGCGGCACCGATTGGGCCGTTGAACGGCGCGCCGGACAATGCCAAAGCTGCAGAAGCACCGATCAGGGCGGGAATATCGCCATCGACTTCGGGATTGAGCGATACCACGGTGGCAATAATCTGGACTTCATGATGAAAACCTTCCGGAAACAACGGACGGATAGGACGATCGATCAGACGGGAAATCAAGGTTTCTTTTTCGGTCTGACGGCCTTCACGCTTGAAGAAACCGCCCGGAATACGGCCACCGGCATAGAATTTTTCCTGATAGTCAACGGTCAGCGGGAAGAAATCCAGCCCTTCGCGTGCCGTTTTGTTCGCAACAGCGGTTACCAGCACAACGGTGCCGTCGACACTGACAATGACCGAACCGCTGGCTTGACGAGCGACTTCACCGGTTTCGATGCTGACCTGATGTTTTCCGTACTGAAAGGTTTTCACAATTTTTGCCACGTTTAATTCCTCTTTGTTTTCCGCGAGCAGGACCACATGCCCTGCTTTGATGTACTGCAAATAAAAACGCGGCGCCTAAAGCGCCGCGTCGTATGATTAGCGACGTAAGCCCAGACGCTGAATCAATGTCTGGTAACGTTCGCCATCTTTCTTTTTAAGATAGGCCAACAGGCTGCGACGCTGGTTTACCATTTTCAATAAACCGCGGCGTGAGTGATGGTCTTTCTTGTGGGTCTTGAAGTGCTCCGACAGATCTTCGATGCGGGCCGTTAACAGGGCCACTTGCACTTCCGGGGAGCCGGTGTCGGTGGCGCTGCGCTTATGCTCGCCGATGACTTTACTGGTATCAATAGACATAATTTTTCTCTATGCAGATGCGAATTCCGCAGAAGCGCCAATGCGCAACCGCCAGAACCGCCGGTTAAGGGAGCCTTGAGGGAAACCCTCAAAGCCCGACTATTATACTCGATTCAAGCAGTTATTGCGAGTTGAAGGCATCAATTAATGGCCGCCCAGCGAAACAGGCGCTGCACTTTCAGCTGGCCATCGGCTTCAAGGTTTGCCAGACCCAAAGGCTGCAGTTGCTCATCACATAGCTGAATAAGCTCGCAGGCTTCGTTCACCTCCGGCAGGCGGATTTTCTGGCCCATGCCGATACGCCGCGCCTGCTCGGCATTCAATACGCATTTGGGAATCCGGACCAGGGCATCGGCGATGGGATGCAAAGCCCCCAGCAATGCTTCGTCACCCTGTTCGGCCAATGCCTGCAGATGCTCCAGTGTATGCAGGGGCAAGGCCTGGAACGGCTCAACCCAAAGCCGACGCAGACCGATGACATGGGCGCCGCAGCCCAGGCGCTCCCCGATATCGCGCACCAGACTGCGGATGTAGGTACCAGACCCGCATTCAACCTGCAAGCACAGATATCCAGACTCAGACGGCAACAAATCAATGGCATGGATTTGCACCGGGCGGGCCGGTATTTCAATAGCTTCGCCTCTACGTGCTTTGAGGTACAGCGGTTCTCCGCCCTGCTTCAGTGCCGAGTAAATCGGCGGCACCTGTAAGATCTCGCCGATGAATTCCTGCAAGACAGTTTGTACCAACTCAGGCGGATACGATTCCACCGTGCGCTCACGAAGCGCGATGCCTTCGGCGTCATCGGTGTCGGTGGTGATGCCGAGCTTGGCTTCAACCGTATAGGATTTATCATTACCCAACAGCAAGCCGGCGACTTTCGTCGCTTCTCCCAGACAAATGGGCAGAACACCGGTTGCCAAGGGGTCCAATGCGCCGGTATGCCCGGCTTTTTCCGCTTTGAACAGATTGCGAACTTTTTGCAAGGCCTGATTGGAGCTCAACCCCAAAGGCTTGTCCAACAACAGCAGGCCATCGACTGGACGGCGCGGGAACCGGAATTGGGTTTTTTTCATGTCATGCAGCCCTTGCCCAGAAGGCGTTATTCGGGCTTATGGCTTTCGCGCAACAATTGCTCGATACGTTCGCCTTTATCGACCGAGTCGTCGTAGTGAAAATGCAACTCGGGAACATGCCTCATCTGAACCGCATGCGCAAGCTGATAGCGCATTTCCGGTGCCAGCACATTCAATGCTTTTACCGCTTCAAGCGAGGACTCCGGCAGCAGTGCGGTGACGAATACTTTCGCATGCGCCATATCGCGGCTGAGCTCGACGTCGGACACGCTCAAGGACGCGATGCCATGCTCTCGCACGGTGGCATGTACGATCTGACCCAGCTCACGGCGGAGCTGGGCAGCAACACGGTCAGTTCGATGGAATGACTTTTTGGCCATTACAGGGAACGCGCCACTTCAATACGCTCGAAGCACTCGATTTGATCGCCCGGTTGGACGTCGTTGTAGGCTTTCACGGCGATACCGCATTCAACGCCACTGCGCACTTCTTCAACCACATCTTTGAAGCGACGCAGGCTTTCCAATTCGCCTTCGAAAACCACCACGCTGTTACGCAACACGCGGATTGGCTTATTGCGCTTGACCGTACCTTCGATGACCAGCGAACCGGCGACCGCACCGAATTTGGAACTGCGGAAGACATCGCGTACTTCGGCGATGCCGATGATTTCTTCGCGGATTTCAACACCGAGAAGTCCGGAAGCCACCTGCTTGACCTGATCAATGACGTCGTAAATGATCGAGAAGTAACGAAGATCGATACCATTGCTCTCGATCAGCTTGCGGGCAGCGGCATCGGCACGCACGTTGAAGCCAATGACCACGGCTTTGGAAGCCACAGCCAGCGTGGCATCGGATTCGGTAATTCCGCCGACGCCCGATGAAATGACATTGATCCGGATCTGCTCATTGGACAGGCCGGTAAGCGATTGACGAAGCGCCTCTACGGAACCCTGCACATCGGCTTTGACCACCAGATTGAGCACCTGTTGATCCTGGCCAACACCCATCTGCGCCATGACGTCTTCCATGCGCGAGCCCGGCTGTTTGACCAAACGCGATTCACGGTGTTTGATTTCACGCTGCTGCGCCACTTCTTTGGCCAAGCGTTCGTCGGCGACGACAACGAAATCATCACCGGCATCGGGAACGCCGGACAAACCGAGAACCTGTACCGGTATCGAGGGGCCGGCACTGTCGGTCTGCTTGCCGTTCTCATCGAACAAGGCGCGCACACGGCCGTATTGCAGACCCATTACCAGGTAATCGCCTTTCTTCAGCGTGCCTTCCTGCACCAGAACCGTTGCCACCGGGCCTCGGCCTTTGTCCAGCGAGGATTCAATGACAACGCCGCTGGCGCGGGCATCTACCGTAGATTTTAATTCCAGCAATTCGGCCTGTATCAGGATGGATTCCAACAGTTGATCGATGCCGTCGCCGGTTTTTGCGGAAACCGGAACGAACTGGACATCACCGCCCCACTCTTCTGGTACCACTTCCAATTTAACCAGCCCTTGCTTGATGTTGTCGGGGTTGGCTTCCGGCTTGTCGATTTTATTCATGGCTACGATCAACGGCACATTGGCCGAGCGCGCATGGTTTACGGCCTCAATGGTCTGTGGCATCACGCCGTCATCGGCTGCAACCACCAAAACCACGATATCGGTCAACTTGGCACCGCGTGCACGCATCGATGTAAAGGCAGCGTGGCCAGGGGTGTCAAGGAAACTGATGACGCCGCGCGGGGTATCGACATGATAGGCGCCGATATGCTGGGTAATGCCGCCGGCTTCGCCGGTAGCCACTTTGGTACGACGGATGTAATCGAGCAGGGATGTTTTACCGTGATCGACATGGCCCATGATGGTGACCACCGGCGGACGAACGGTTTTTTCACCTTGCACTTCATCCAGATGTGCGATCAATGCCAATTCGGCATCGTTATCGCTGGCAAGCACGGCTTTGTGGCCAAGCTCTTCCACCACCAGTACGGCGGTGTCATGGTCGATGACCTGGTTGATGGTGACCATCATGCCCATTTTGAACAGGGCACGGACCACATCGGTGCCTTTGACTGCCAATTTGTTGGCCAGTTCAGAAACCACAATGGATTCGCCGACCGAGACTTCACGGGTAATCGGTGCGGTGGGCTTGGAAAAGCCGTGCTGGCCGGTGGCCTTGCGCGATGCCTCCATGGTTTTCTGCCGTGGCTTTTTCTTGCCGGCACTGACACGACGCTCGCGTTCGGCGGCAGTCAAGTGCAACTGACCGGCAACCACATGCAATGCAGAATCGTCGTCAATGTCGTTATCGACCATGACGTGCGAACCACGAACGCGGTGCTTGGATTTACCCGGTGCTTTGTCTTTTACCGCTTTGGCAGGCTCGTGACGGATGGCTTCGGTTTTATGCGGCTTATGGCCGTGCTTCTCATCGCGCTCGCGGCGCGATTCATGGCCCGCGGCATCGGCATCTTCGGGCAGACCTTTCTTGCCTGCCAGTTCCAACTCTGCGATACGTGCTTTTTCTTCCGCATCCTTGGCAAGACGGTCGGCATCTTGGGCGGCTTTTTCTGCTTCGATCTGCTCGCGTCGGGCACGGTCCTGCTGGCTCAAGCGGGCCTGTTCTTCGCTGTTGCGTGATTTCGATTCTTCCAGCTTACGAAGGATTTCCTCGCGCTCGTCGGAAACCGGCGCATCCACGTCATCGCGTTTTACATAGGTGCGCTTCTGGCGGACTTCAACAGCCACCGTGGTTTTCGCCTTGCCGCTACCGGCAACCGTGATTTCCTCGGTTTTGCGGCGGTTGATGGTGATCTTCCTTGGCGCGGCAGCTACGGCGTCCGCAGCTTTCTCGGTCTTGCCATGAGAGCGCCGGAGGAATCCGAGCAATTTGATTTTTTCCGTGCTGCTGACGATTTGATCGGGTCCGGAAAATTCCATGCCGGCGTCGGCAAGCTGTTTCAGCAGCTTGTCTACCGGCAATCCCACGATTTTTGCCAACGATCCTACGGTTACTTCTGACATGGAGGTGTCGATCCTTAAATTTTATGATGCAAACAACATTCGGGTACTGCGCAAAATCAACCGGCTTGTTCCAGACGCGCAATCTCGGCAGCACGCGCGGTAAGGATAAGTGCCGAAGCTTTGTCCATTCCCATATCTTCAATATCGGAAATTTCATCTGCCGCCAATTCGGCCAGATCATCGGGCGTTGAAACGCCGCGCGCAGCCAACTCATAGGCGATGCTTTCGCTCATGCCATCCATTTCCAGAAGGTCCTGGGTAGGCTTGTGCTCTTCGATTTCCTCTTCCGCGGCCAAGGCATCATTCAGCAATGCATCACGGGCACGGGCGCGCAGCTCTTCCACGATATCTTCGTCGAAGCCCTCGACTGCCAGCAATTCGCCGGCAGGCACATAGGCGATCTCTTCCACGGTGCTGAAACCTTCAGCAACAAGGATTCCGGCAATTTCATCATCGACCTCGAGTTTTTCGACGAAATTGGCGCGAGCCACCGCCTGTTCGGCATCGCTCTTGGCAACCACTTGGTCTTGGGTCATGACATTCAGCTGCCACCCGGTAAGGCGGCTGGCAAGACGCACGTTCTGGCCGCCTTTACCGATGGCCTGGGCCAGTTTGTCTTCGGCAACGGCGATATCCATGGAATGCTTTTCCTCATCAACGATGATGGACTGCACTTCAGCGGGTGCCATGGCATTGATCACGAACTGGGCCGGATTGTCGGACCACAGCACGATATCAACACGCTCTCCATTCAATTCGTTGGACACTGCCTGTACACGCGAACCGCGCATACCGATGCAAGCACCGATGGGATCGGTGCGGTGGTCGTGGGCAAGCACGGCAATTTTGGCACGGTCGCCGGAATCACGGGCTGCACCTTTGATTTCAACCAGACCCTGGCCTACTTCAGGCACTTCCAGCTTGAACAGTTCAATCATGAATTCCGGCGCGATACGGGAAATGATCAATTGCGGGCCACGGGTTTCGGCCCGGGTTTCCGCCAAATAACCGCGTACGCGGTCACCCGGGCGCAATACATCACGGGGAATCGCCTTATCTTTTGGAATGATGGCTTCTGCGTTGCCGCCCAAATCAACATAGACATTGCCGCGCTCAGCGCGCTTCACAATGCCGTTGACCAGCTCACCCACGCGGTCCTGCCATTGGTCGAGCACCAGAGCGCGTTCGGCTTCGCGTACACGCTGCACAATGACCTGCTTGGCTGCTTGCGCCGAAATACGGCCGAATTCGGGATTGTCGATCTGCTCTTCGATGAATTCGCCGATCTGGATATCGGGATTGACCTCAATGGCATCCATCATCCGGGTCATGCGATCGGGCGATTCCATCACCACGTCATCGGCAACCACTTCCCAGCGACGGAACGTTTCGTAGCTGCCGTCTTTCGGACTGATGGCAACGCGGATGGTGACATCTTCGTCGTGGTAACGTTTTTTCGCCGCCGACGCCAACGCCGACTCCATCGCCTCGATGATGACCTTGCGGTCAACGCCTTTCTCGTTGGCGACTGCTTCCATTACCAATAAAAGTTCTTTACTCACGTTGCAACTCCGTTTCCGTCGGCTCAGCCGATTATGATGATGTAATTACTGTTTGTCGGCCACCGGCTTCCGGCGACCCCCTTTAGGTTCTGCTACCAATCCCAACGCAACCAAATCAGGTACCAGGCGCGCTTTATCGATATTGCTCATAGCCACATTGAATTCCCGGCCATCGACATCCAGCAATACTGAATTTTCAGCAACCGAGACTACCTTTCCCTGCAGCCGGCGACGGCCATCCTGAGGCAGGCTCAGAGCGACCTTTACCTGCTCACCAATCTGCTTGGCGAAATGCGCCAAAGTAAACAACGGCCGATCGATGCCCGGCGAGGACACTTCCAACGTGTATTGCGATGCTATCGGATCATTGACATCCAGGTTTGCGGAAACCTCGCGACTTACCGCTTCGCAATCCTCAATCCCCACCAAACGCCCTGGGGCATCGATGTACAAGCGCAACAAGGCACTGCCGGCGCTGGGTGAAAACTCAATACCCAACAGTTCCAGACCCAATCCGGCAACCGTTGGTTCCAACAATTCTTTCAATTCCAATGCTTTACCGGTCATCGCCATTTGCCATCTCCTTACGCGCCACGGTATTTCGCTAACAAAAAAGGGCCGATTGGCCCTTTTCCGGTACTTCCTAGATCCGGCGCTCAAAGCCGTGTTGCGCTTTGAACTAGCCTGCAGCCGATAATTGCGACTGCCTGGTAACTGGTAGCGGGGGCAGGATTTGAACCTACGACCTTCGGGTTATGAGCCCGACGAGCTGCCAGACTGCTCCACCCCGCATCAGTGAACCGACATTATAGCGGACTTCACCCGCTACATACAAGCCTTTGTTCAGCCGGCCGGAAATGCCTTAAGGCACCAAGACAACAGCGTGTTGGAGAACACACCCAACAACAGCAATGCACTGGCATTCAAGACAAAGGCCGCACGCATATGGCCATCGCCGTGCACGGCAACGGTATCGTTATCCGACGATTCGAAAAACATGGCGCGGATTAGCTTTAGGTAGTAGAAGGCACCGATAACGGCGCAAACCACGGCCAAAATCGCCAGCCACTGATAGCCCGCCTGCAAGGCGGCAACGATGACCTGAAGTTTTGCGAAGAAACCGAGGAACGGCGGAATACCGGCAAGCGATGCGATCACAAACAAAATCAGGAAGGCGAAGCCGGGGTTCTTGGCCCACAGTCCGCGAAAGTCGTCGATGGCATCGGCATCGAATCCGGCGCGGCTGAGCAGAATCAAGGAGCCGAACGCAGCTACCGCAGTGATGCCGTAGCTGAGCGCGTAGAACATGGCTGAGGCATAGCCGTTGGCATCGGCGGCCAGCAGCCCCAGGAACAGGAACCCGACATGGGAAATGGTGGAATAGGCCAGCAGACGCTTGAAGCTGCTTTGCACCAACGCCATCAGGTTGCCCAACAACAATGATAAAGCAGCCAGACCGGCCATCAATGGCACCCAATCTGAAGCAAAGCCGCCGGAAGCCGACTCCAGCAGACGGTATGCCATGGCAAACGCCGCCATTTTCGGTGCCGAAGCGATAAATGCGGTTACTGCCGTCGGTGCGCCTTGGTAGACATCGGGTAACCACATATGGAACGGTGCTGCGCCGAACTTGAACGCAATACCGGCCAGAATGAACACTACACCCAGCTTGAACATCAACGGCGATTGGCTCATGCCGGAGGCGGCATTGATGGCATCAAATTGCAGGCTGCCGGTTGCGCCGTACAGCATCGACATACCATAAAGAAGCAGACCGGAGGCAATGGCGCCAAGCACGAAGTACTTCATGGCCGCTTCCGAAACCAGTGGGTTATCGCGATCCATGGCTACAAGGCCATAAGAACTCAAAGCCAACATTTCCAGACCAAGATACAGAACGGTCATGTTTCCGGCGGAGATCATCAACAACATTCCCAGTACCGCGAACAGGCAGAGCACATAGAACTCGCCCTTGAACATATCGCGATCCACCAGGAACGGTTTGGCATACACGAAACTGAAGGCGGTAACTATGTAGATGCCAATCTTCAGCACATCGCCGGCAATATCCCTTATGAACATGCCACCGAACGCGGTAACGGTTGCAGCGCTCATGTCACGAACGGTCAACAGCACCGCAGCCAACAGTATCGCAATCGCAAGAAAATGCACCAACGCTTTGCGTTTGCCGCTGATGAACAGGTCAACCATCAACAGGGCAAAAGCAGCACCGCAGATGAACAGCTCCGGCAAAATGGTATGCAAATCGGCAAGATCAAACAGGGGCGCAGTCATGAACGGTTCCTCAAAGTTTACTTTGCACGATGTGATCGACCAGCGCCGCAATCGGCGCATCCATCAATTCCACCAATGGCTTCGGATAGACACCCAGAGCCAAAACACCCAGGGCAAACAACCCCAGCATCCAGGCTTCGCGTGCATTAATGTCGGTGAGCTCTGCCACATGACGGTTGGCGATATCGCCGAAAACCACGCGTTTCACCATCCATAGCGTGTAGGCGGCACCCAAAATCAGAGTGAACGCGGCAAAGAAGGCAATCAGCGGATGTGCTTGGAACGCCGCGATGATGACCATAAATTCACCGACGAAGCCGCTGGTGCCCGGTAGCCCGGCATTGGCCATGGCAAACAGCACGAAGAATCCGGCAAACCACGGCATGGTGTTGATCACGCCGCCGTAATCTTTGATCATCCGGCTATGCATACGGTCGTAGAGCACGCCCACGCAACTGAACATTGCGCCGGAAATGAAGCCATGCGAGATCATCTGCACCATACCGCCCTGCAGACTCAGACGGGCGCCTTCCAGATTTCCATCCTGGCGCACCATTGAGAATACGATGAAGCTGGCCAGCGTTACGAAGCCCATATGCGCAATCGACGAATATGCGATCAGCTTTTTCATGTCTTCCTGCACCAAAGCCACGAAGCCGATATAGACCACCGCTATCAACGAAAGCACAATCACCAGCCAGGCCCATTCGGTAGAAGCATCCGGTACGATCGGCAGCGTGAAACGCAGGAACCCGTAACCGCCGATTTTCAGCATGATGGCTGCCAGAATTACCGATCCGCCGGTTGGCGCTTCCACGTGCGCATCCGGCAACCAGGTGTGGACCGGCACCATAGGCACTTTCACCGAGAAAGCAGCAAGAAATGCGAAGAACAACCACATCTGTTCTGTAGCATTAAGTGGCAGATTGGCCCATGTGGCAAGATCGAAACTGCCCGACTTCAGGTACAGATAGACCAAGCCGATCAGCATGAACACCGAGCCGAGGAAGGTGTAAAGGAAGAACTTGACGCTGGCGTAGATTCGGCGCGGCCCACCCCAGATACCGATGATGATGAACATCGGAATCAGCATACCTTCGAAGAATATGTAGAACAGCACGGCATCAAGCGCGCAGAACACGCCAATCATCAAACCTTCAAGCACCAGCATGGCGGCGAAGTATTGATGTACGCGGTTGTCGATGGAGTTCCAGGAACCGACCAGCACCAGAATGGTGGTGAAGGTGGTCAGCAGAATAAGTGCCACTGAAATGCCATCTACACCCAGACTGTAATTGATGTTGAAGCCCGGCAACCATGGCATCTGCTCCACGAACTGCATACCGGCGGTGCTTTGATCCAGCCCCAGATACAGTTGTATGCTGAGCATGAATGTGGCCACGGTAACCAGAAGCGCCAGAATTTTGGCACTGCCCATGCGGCGGTCGCCCATCAGGAAGGTTAACAGGCCGCCAAGTATGGGTAGCCAGATGAGGGAGCTGAGTAACGGCAGATGTATGCCCATGCGATTCTTCCTTAATCCTTATTCTGCAATGACACGTGAGACCATGGCCAGCAATACAATCAGCCCGAGAATCATGGCAAAGGCATAGGTGGTAAGACGGCCGTTCTGTGTGCCACGCAAGGCGCGTGCGACACCGCCGACCAGGCGTGCGCTGCCATTGACCATCACTCCGTCAATCAAACCGGCATCCAGATATTTCCAGGCGCGCTTGCCCAAGGCAATGCCGCCGCCGGCAAACCCCTTGATCCACAGGTCATCAAACCCGTACTTGTTTTCCAATACACGGATCGGCAAAGCGAACAGTTTCTGGGCACGCTCGGCAACGCGGATGTTGAACAGATAGATGTACGTGGCCAAGGCGAATCCGGCAACAGCCAGCACGAACGGCCACTGGGTCATGCCGTGCAATGCGAAAGCCACGGGGCCGTGGAATTCCTCGCCAAGAATGGCAATGACATCGTTCTGTGGCAGAACCTCGATGGCACCGGTGAAGTAGCCTCCGAACAGCATCGGGCCCACAGTGAAGAACCCGATGAAAATCGACGGGACGGCCAGCAGGATCAACGGCACCGTGACCACCCAGGGTGACTCGTGCGGAACACCGCCGTGTCCGTGATGGTCGTCGTGGTCATGCCCTGCATGGGCTTCGTGAGAATCGTTGCCATGGATTTCATGTGGTTCAACGGCATGCGAATCGGCAGCATGGGTATCGAAGCGCTCCTTGCCATGGAAGGTCATATACAGCAATCGGAAACTGTAGAAGCTGGTAACGAAAACACCAAGCAAAACGGCGGCGTAAGCATAGGTATTGATCCAATGTCCGCCGTGTGCCGCGTGTTTCGCTGCTTCAATGATGGTGTCTTTGGAATAGAACCCGGAAAAGAACGGTGTTCCAACCAGCGCCAACGTGCCGATCAGACTGGTCCAATAGGTAATAGGCATGTACTTCTTCAGCCCGCCCATCTTGCGCATGTCCTGCTCGTGGTGCATGCCGATGATGACCGAACCGGCGGCCAGGAACAGCAACGCTTTGAAGAAAGCATGGGTCATGAGATGGAATACAGCTGCCGAGTAAGCAGAGACGCCGAGTGCGACGGTCATGTAGCCGAGTTGCGACAGCGTGGAATAGGCCACCACGCGCTTGACATCATTCTGGATGATGCCGATGAGACCTGTGAACAATGCAGTGGTGGCGCCGATGAACAAGACAAAATGCAAAGCCGTCGGGCTCAGCTCGAAAATGGGTGACATGCGTGCCACCATGAAAATGCCGGCCGTGACCATGGTTGCTGCATGGATCAGTGCTGAAATCGGCGTAGGGCCTTCCATCGAATCCGGTAGCCAGACATGCAGTGGCACCTGTGCCGATTTGCCCATGGCGCCAATGAACAGCGTGATGGCGATGAATGTTACTGCCGATACGTCCCATGCCGTGAATTGCATGCCCCACAAGGTGAAGGCCGGAATCAATTCGATGACGGCTTCGGATACCGCGCTGATCTTGCTGAAAGCAATGGAATAGTCCAGTGTGCCGGTGAAATACACCACGGCACAGATGCCGAGCAGGAAACCGAAATCGCCAACGCGGTTGACCAGAAAGGCCTTGAGGTTGGCGAAAATTGCGGTTGGCCGCTTGTACCAGAATCCGATCAGCAGATACGACACCAGACCCACAGCTTCCCAACCGAAAAACAACTGCAGGAAGTTGTTGCTCATCACCAGCATCAGCATCGAAAACGTAAATAACGAGATGTAGCTGAAGAAGCGTTGATAGCCGGGATCATCCTGCATATAACCGATGGTATAGACATGCACCAGCAGGGATACAAAGGTAACCACCACCATCATCATCGCAGTCAGACGATCGACCATGAACCCGACATGCGCTGAAAACTGCCCGGATTCGAAAAAGGTGTAGATGTTCTGATTGAATGGCAGTGCGTTTTCATATACGAACTGGCCCAGCACGTAGATCGAGAGCACGCAGCTCAGCAGCACCAGCGCAATGGTGACCCAATGCGCGCCTGCGCGCCCGATCTGACGACCGAACAGTCCGGCAAGTACCGCACCGGCAAGTGGCGCCAATGCGATGACCAGCAGCATGGGCAGGGATAACAGTGTCGGTTCAGTCAGCATCGCATCAGCCTTTCAGGGAGTTCAGCTCGGCCACATTGATGGTGCGGCGGTTACGGAATAAAGTGACCAGAATGGCCAAGCCGATGGCAGCTTCCGAAGCCGCAACGGTCAGGATGAAAAACACGAATATCTGGCCATCGACATCGCCGAGAAAACGCGAGAATGCCACGAAGTTGACGTTGACCGACAACAACATGAGTTCAATGCACATCAGCAGAAGAATCAGGTTTTTACGGTTGATGATGATGCCGGCGATACTCAGGCTGAAAAGCACAGCACCAAAAACAAGATAGTGTTCGAGCGTAATCATTTGGCCTCCGAAGTGGAACCGTCGGTTTTCGTTGATGCCGCCATCTTGATCAGGCGGACGCGGTCGGCCTTGCGGACCATGACCTGCTCACTCGGATCCTGTGTTTTGGTGCCCTGTCGCCGACGTAAGGTCAGCAGTACAGCAACGATTACTGCAATGGTGAGGATGACAGCAGCCATTTCGAACGGAAGCATGTAACGGCTGAACAACGAATCGGCAATCCAATGCAGATTGCTGCTGTGAGTAGTCAGCGCCGGATCCTGAACTGACAATGCCACCGAGCTGCCCTGCCCTGCGCCGATCAACAACAGGATTTCGGCCAACATGACCAAAGCAACGGCAATCGCCAGCGGAAAAAGTTTGATGAAGCCTTCGCGCTTTGGCGCTGAATGCACATCAAGCATCATTACTACGAACAGGAACAGGATCATCACCGCGCCGATATAGACCAAAACAAGGACGATACCGAGGAATTCGGCCTGAAGCAGCAACCACAGGCAAGCGGTTGAAAAAAACGTCAGCACCAAGCTCAACACCGAGTGCACCGGGTTTTTCAGCGTAATTACGGCTACTGCGGATGCCACCGCGACCGCGGCGAAAAGATAGAAAGCCATTAATGCGAAAGTCATGCCTTCATCTCCTATCGAAAGGCCGCATCGGCACTGCGGCGTTCGGCGATTTCCGCTTCGAAGCGATCGCCAATAGCCAGAAGTTGCGGTTTGCTGACCACGTTTTCACCCCGGTTTTCGAAGTGGTATTCATGGATGTGGGTCTCGACAATCGAATCGACCGGGCAGCTTTCTTCGCAGAATCCGCAGAAGATGCACTTGAACAGATCGATATCGTACCGGGTGGTGCGTCGCTGGCCGTCTTCGCGCGGCGCCGAATCGATGGTAATGGCCAGTGCCGGGCACACCGCTTCGCACAGCTTGCAGGCGATGCAACGCTCTTCGCCGTTGGGGTAGCGGCGCAGGGCGTGTAGCCCGCGAAAGCGGCTGGATTGCGGGAATTTCTCGAACGGGTAATTGACGTTGTACTTGGGCTTGAACATGTAACCCAGCGTCAACCAGAGGCCTTGGATGAACTCCACCAGCATAAGGCTCTTGAGGTAATTGAACAGACGGATCATAGGTATCCTCAGGCTCCCAGTACGAACCAATTGTTGTAAGCCGCCACTGCGGTCACCATGATCCAGACAATGGTGATCGGAATGAATACCTTCCAGCCCAGACGCATGATCTGGTCATAGCGGTAACGCGGGAAGCTGGCACGGAACCAGACGAAACAAAATGCGAAGAACAAGGCTTTGGCGAACAGCCAATGGGTTCCTGGCATAGCCAACAGACCTAGAGCGCCGTCAGCAGACAGCCAGCCCTGAAACGGTGAAAGCCATCCGCCCAGAAACAACAGCGCGGTCAGGAAGCTGACCAGAATCATGTTGGCGTATTCGGCCAGGAAGAAAATGGCGAAAGCAGAGCCCGAATATTCCACGTGGAAACCCGCCACGATTTCCGATTCACCCTCGGCGACATCGAACGGTGCGCGATTGGTTTCTGCGGTGCCCGAAATGAAATACACCACGAACAGAGGAAACAGGGGCACGAAGAACCACTCCAGGAATCCGGCATCGCCGCGTTGGGCGTTGACGATTTCTGTGACATTCATGCTGCCGGCAGCCACCAGAACACCTACCAGCGCAAAGCCCATGGCAATTTCATAACTGATGACCTGCGAGGCCGCACGCAACGCACCCATTACCGCATATTTGGAGTTTGAAGCCCAGCCGCCCAGAATGATGCCGTATACCCCCATCGAGGTCAGTGCCAGAAGCATCAGGATACCGGCATTGATATCGGCCAAAACCAGCGGGCCAGTGTCGTTTTCACCGAACGGCACCAGAGCCCAAGCAGCGAATGCCGGCGCCAGCGCCAACAAGGGCGCCAAACGATACAGAAACGGGCTGGCCATGCTCGGTGTAATCAGTTCCTTGAACAGCATCTTGAACACATCGGCAAACGCTTGGATGACGCCAATGCCGAAAATCCGGCCAACATACTGCGGCCCCTGACGGACATGCATCCAGCCGATGATCTTGCGTTCGAATAGAGTGTAGAACGCCACCGAAATAATGAGCGGCAACATGACCACGATGATTTTCAGCAGCAGCCAGACCAATTCGCCGAACAGGCCGAATTGAATCAGGAATTCGCGCAGGAGATCGATCACAGGACTGCCCTCACGATAGCCAACGGCTGGGTCTGGGATAACGGCGCAGTGGCGTCGTAGGCGCATTCAATCCATACACAGGTTTCAGCAATCTTGGAGGTAATGGATACCGGTATGGCAGCGGTACCTGCACCGTCGCCGACCTTGGCCATCTGGCCCTCACTCAATCCGGCAATGCGGGCATCGTTGGGATGCATCAAAAGCCGCGCCCCCTGCGTCAACGGATGCGCCTGCAACGCAACGGCACGACGCAGAACCGCATCGCCACGGTAAATCGGCGTGGTGCTGATGCGCTCAAAGCCTTCGGATTTCGCGGCAGGCAAACTTTTGCCGGTGCCAGAAACGGCCGATTGTTTGACGGCAATAGCGCGCAACCCTTGGATATCGGTAAAGGCTAAAGCCTGGGCGCCACTTTGATCATACAAGGCGCGCAAAACGCGCCAGCCGCTTTGGGCAAGACCCGGTAGACGTCCTGCGGCTTCTGCCTGCTGGTCAACGCCATTGGCGTTGGTTAGCGTAGCTTGGATTTCCGGCAATGCTCCGATCGGAAGCAGGATATCTGCCACAGCCATCAAGGCTTCCGTTTCAAAAGCGCTGCAGGCTACTACGGTGGCAGCCAACAACGCTTTGGTGGCGCGCGTGGTTTCGCTGAAATCGTACTGCGGTTCAATGCCGAACAACATCAAGGCTTTCAGACTGCCATCGAGCATGGCCGAAGCATGTTTGCCGGTCTGTCCTGGCAGCACACCGGCTTGCACCAAGCCAATGGCGTTGGCGCCTTGCGGAAGACGGCACAGACGGATTTTACCGGCGCGTTGTAATTCCTGGGCTACAGCACGGATGTGCGAGGCCTGAGCGTGGTTCTCGGCGATTTCTCCCAACACCAAAAGCGTGTTTCCGGTTTCAGGCAAGCTCGCGGCTAACGATGACAACTCGCCGGCCAACTGCGAAG
>JAHEBG010000138.1 GCA_024642445.1 Gammaproteobacteria bacterium
ACCCATGATCTGGGTAAGGCGCTAACCGATTGCCAGCAATGGCCGAAACACCTGCAACACGAACACTTGGGCGTACCGGCGGTTGAGGCCGTATGCGAACGCTGGAAAGTGCCTGCCGATTACCGCAGCCTGGCTGTGCATGCGTGCAGGGAGCATCTCAACATTCACCGATTGAACGAATTGCGGCCGGACACCGTGCATGACCTGATCGCGCGTATCGATGCCTTCCGTAGGCCGGAACGGGTACAGCAACTGGCGCAAGTTTGTGAAGCCGATAAACGCGGGCGGCTGGGATTAACGGAAAGCACATACCCGAACGCCGCTTTGTTGCAGCGCTATTTCAGCGCGGCACAATCGGTAACGGCACGTGATCTGGATTTGAAGGCACTGCAAGGGCCGGCCATCGGTGAAGCCTTGCGCGCAGCGCGTATTGCCGCCATTGCTGCATGCAAGAATACAGAGCTCTAAGTATTCAACGAAAGCGCTTTTCTATCCAAGCCAGAAGATTGCGACGCCAGCACAGTGCAGCGCCCAAAGCGATGCCAATACCGTCGGCCACCAGATCGGCCAGTTCCATTGAACGGTTGACCGCCCATAGATCTTGAGCGATTTCAATTATGCCGCCCAATAACAGCAGCCACAGCAGGGCCTTCAGCCGCGTCAACGTAGGCCGGTAAAGACATACCGCAAATACTGCCAAAATCGCATAGCCGCTGGCATGAATGAGTTTATCGGCCTGCGGGAACCAGGCTTCCTGCGCACTTCCAGGGCGAAGTGAAAGATAGGTGCCCAGCGCCATGCCGAACAACCAGACATCGAACCAGAAGCGAGGCCAGCGCAATGGACCGCTCACAGCCGGTAACTCAGATCGTTGTTGTGGAAGGCCGATCCGAAATCCACGCCTTTGGCAAACCCCATGCATTGAAAACGCTCACCCATTTCGCCGGGTAATACCAGTTTCTTGATCATCTGACTTTCTTTGTAGCGGGCAATTTCATCGCCGTTCTGCTCATAGCCGGCGATATACTCGGGCAAGCCGTTGGCCAGCAGAAAGCTGGCCTGTGAACAATACCCCGCTAGCGTAAATCCGGCGCCGGTACCTGCTTCGGCCAATGCCGTGAAATCCACCGAGGCGGTGATGTCCTGCAGCCCCGGCCACAGAAAATGGTCGTCGTGGGCGCGGTGCCGGTAATGGCACAGCAGCGTGCCTTCGTCCCGTTCGGGCAGGTAGAAATCCTGACGGGTGTAGCCGTAATCCACAAACAACATGCCACCTCGCTTCTGGGTGCCGGCAATGGCCTGAATCCAGTACGGCAACTGCGGCAGCACTTCTGAACAATAGCCGTCGTCGAAAGGGCGCTGTAGATAGCGTTCCACATGGCGCACGGCGCCAGCCACCAATGCGTCCGCCGGACGCATCACCCGAAGAAAATGGCCTTGGGTATCGAGTGAAACGCATTCTTCGTAGACTTCGCCGGCGTCAAGAATAAAGCGTGTGGTTGGCAGCGCATCAATCACTTCATTGGCCACCAAAACCCCCTGCCAAGGCGTTTCAGGCGGGGCATCCAACCACTGGCAACGATTGAACACCGCTTCCGGCAGACTGGCCTGCAGGTGCTGGCGTTGACGCTGACGCAAGTCGGCGCTCGGTTCAAGAATCCAATAGTGCGCTGGCAACTGCTGTAATACTTGCAGGCGCTTGAGCACTTTCTCGGCCAGCGCCCCGGTTCCGGCACCCACTTCAAACCAGACTGCCTCCCCTTGCAGCTGCGCCAATACTTGGGCGCCGGCATTGGCCATGGCAAACGCGAAGCCCCCGCCAAGTTCGGGTGCGGTGACAAAATCGCCTTCGGCACCAAATTTACGTGCGCCGGCACTGTAATACCCCAATCCCGGCGCATACAAGGCCAATTCCATGTATTGGGCAAAGGATATTGCGCCCTGTTCCTGCGCAATCCGCTGCTGTATCAACGCGGTCAACTCGGCGCTGTGTGCTATAGCGGCTTCGGACGGCTGGGGAAAGTCCATTTGGGTTCACTGGTCATTGACGCCTGTTCAGGATACCTTGTAACGGGTACGAATTAAACCGAGAACACGGCATGGCTTCTGAATTTCCTGTGGTACTGATTACCGGTGCCGGCAAACGCATTGGCGCAGCACTGGCAACGCATCTGCACGGGCGTGGTTTTGCCGTGGCGCTGCATTGCCACCAATCGCGTCAACAGGCCGATGCGCTTGCAGCAGAACTCAACAGCACTCGAAGCGGCAGCGCCTTGGTACTTTGTGCCGATCTGGCAGATTCGTCAGCACGTGATGCCCTGATACCTGATGTGCTGGCCGAATTCGGACGTTTGGATGTGCTGATCAACAATGCCAGTACGTTTTTTCCCACGCCGGTGGGCAGCGCCACCGATGCCGACTGGAATGCCCTGTTCGATGCCAATGCCCGCGCGCCGTGGTTTTTATCGCAGGCTGCCGCGCCGCATCTGGCAGCGCAGAGCGGATGCATCGTCAATCTGCTCGACATCTATGCCGAACGCCCTAAACCGAAGCATGCCGTTTACGGCATGGCGAAAGCGGCGCAACGTCAAATGACCAAAGCCCTGGCCTTGGAGCTGGCGCCGGCGGTGCGGGTCAACGGCATTGCGCCCGGCGCCATACTTTGGCCGGAAGCCGGCATGTCTGCCGATCAGCAACAGACGTTGCTGGCAGCAACGCCACTGGCCCGGATGGGCACGGTGGAGGATATCTGCGCGGCAGCGGAATTCCTGATTGAACGCGCTCAGTTCTGTACCGGCCAGGTCCTGGATGTGGATGGCGGCCGATTATTGCGCTGATTCAGCTGCGCTTCGGCTGAAATACGTACACTGAATATTCCTTTCCAATAATTCACTTCAATGACCTCACTGCAACGTCTTACCTTGATCTTCGTCCTCAGTTTCAGCGCACTGGGCTTGCACGCCGCCCCTGGCTTGGTGCTGGATAATGCCTGGATTCGCGCCACCCCGCCAAATGCCCAAGTGGCCGGTGCATTTTTAAGCATCGAAAATACCGGCACCGTGGCCGACCGATTGCTTTCGGTGCGCACCGAAGCCGCCGCCCGCGTGGAAATGCATGAAATGAAAATGCAGGGCGAAATGATGCAAATGCGTGAGCTGAAAAACGGGCTGGTATTGCCTGCCAAACAAACCGTAGCGCTCAGGCCCGGCGGCATCCATCTGATGCTGATTGCACCCAAGCAACCGATTGCCGAAGGCCAGCGTATTTCCCTGATTTTCCACTTTGAAAATGCCGGCGAACGCACGGTGCAGTTTATTGGCCGCAAAAACGCCCCCGACCTCAAGTAATCCGGAGCCCTTATGACCAACCTGGAACAACAAGCCATTCTTGCCCTCAGCCTGATGGCTGCCTATGCCGACGGCGGTAAAGATGCCGCTGAGCGTGACCAGATCAAACGCATTGCAGACGGCCTGGCGCCACAGGCGGCATTTGACCTGCCCGGTCTATTACAGGATGTCTTGTTGAAACGGCGTGCGATGGCCACCGAGGCGGCTGCATTGAAAAGCGCGGAAACCCGCCAACTGGCCTATGAAATGGCCGTCTGCGTTTGCGATGCCGACGGTGTCCGTAGCGAAGCGGAAAACGCCTTCCTGCAACAATTGGCCAGCGCGTTAGATTTAGACAGTAGCCATACCAATGCTTTCGCTGAAAGTGCCGATGCCTTGGCCGAAGTGCCATTGAATACCGTGCCGTTGCCACCTGTGGCTACCGTCAACGCGCAGGCACTGGATAAATCAATTGTCAATTACGCCGTATTGAACGGCGCGCTGGAATTGTTGCCGCAGTCACTGGCCTCCATGGCCATCCTGCCGCTGCAAATGAAAATGGTCTATGCCATCGGCAAGGCGCACGGCTATGAACTGGATCGTGAACACATCAAGGATTTTGCCGCCACTCTGGGTATAGGCCTTACCGGACAATACGTTGAACAGATGGGGCGCAAGCTGATTGGCGGGCTGTTCGGAAAAATCGGCGGCGGCCTACTGGGCGGTTTGGGCAGTGCAGCCACCGGCGCGGCGTTTTCATTTGCCACCACCTATGCCCTCGGCAAAGTGGCGCAGCAGTATTACGGCAATGGCCGCAATATCGATGCCGCCCAACTCAAGCAGGTATTCGCACAGATGTTCTCGCAAGGCAAGCAACTGCAAAGCCAGTACACCGCGCAGATTGAACAGCAAGCACAGAAGATCGATGTCGGCCAGATCATCGATATGGTGAAGAAGCAGTAATTTTTGTATGGATGGGCTTTAGCGGCAATGCTGCAGTAGCATTTTCAATCAGTCTTCGCTGTTTCCGCCAACGAAATGCCGGTTTCCGGATTCACATAATCGGGTGCAATTTGGGCCAACGGCTCCAGTACAAAGGCATGCTTCAACTCCGGCCGGGGGATTTGCAGATTGCCGGGGCCATTCAGCACTAAATCGTC
>JAHEBG010000139.1 GCA_024642445.1 Gammaproteobacteria bacterium
ACGGATTCGAATAAACGCAAATGCGCACAGAACGGCAAATACGATCTGCATGTGTTGAACCGCCAAGGCATTGCCGTGGCGGGCCTGTGCGAAGACACGATGTTGGCGTCGTTCGTGCTGAATGCCGGAAGGGCGCGTCACGACATGGATTCGATGGCGGAAAAATACTTGGGTTACCGGCCAGTAGCTTATGCCGATGTGGCCGGCAAAGGCGCCAAACAGATTGCGTTTTCTCAGGTTGCCTTGGATGACGCCACCCAATATGCCGCCGAAGATGCCGATGTGACCCTTCAGTTGCACCATCATTTTGCGCCACAGTTGCGCAGCGAGCCAAAGCTCGACGCCTTGTACCGTAATCTTGAAATGCCCTTGCAGCAAGTCTTGTGCGATATCGAGGAAAACGGGGTATTGATCGATGTGGCTCTGCTGCAACAGCAGAGCGCCGATCTGTCTGCGCGCATGCTGCAGGTGCAGAACAGCGCCTATGCCATTGCCGGTCGGCATTTCAATCTGGATTCGCCGAAACAATTGGGCGCATTGCTGTTCGATGAGCTTGGGCTTTCGGCAAAAATTAAAACGCCCGGCGGCGCGCCTTCCACCAATGAAGAGGCACTGGAAGCAATTGCCGATGACCATGAGTTGCCGCGCCTAATTCTGGAGCATCGCGGCATGGCCAAGCTGCGTAGTACTTATACCGATAAGCTGCCGCTGATGGTGAACCCGCGCACCGGGCGCGTGCACACCAGCTACCATATGGCCGGTGCCGCTACCGGACGCTTGAGTTCCAGTGACCCCAACCTGCAGAACATTCCGGTACGCACCGAAGACGGCCGTAAAATCCGGCAAGCGTTCATCGCGCCGCAGGGAAGAAAAATTCTTTCGTTCGACTATTCCCAAATCGAATTGCGCATCATGGCGCATTTGTCCGACGATGCCGGCTTGTTGGCCGCCTTCGGTTCTGGCCAGGATGTGCACAAGGCCACCGCGGCCGAAGTGTTCGGCGTGGCGCTTGATGAAGTTACGACCGAGCAACGCCGCGCCGCCAAGGCCATCAATTTCGGGCTGATGTACGGCATGAGCGCATTTGGTTTGGCGCGGCAGTTGGGTATTGGCAGAAATGAAGCGCAGGACTACATCAGTTTGTATTTCAGCCGCTATCCGGGCGTGCATGCCTATATGGACAGTACTCGCAGCCAAGCCAAGGCCGCCGGTTACGTTGAAACAGTGTTCGGGCGCCGATTATATCTCAATGAAATCAATGGTAAGAATGCCGGTCAACGGGCCGGTGCCGAACGCGCGGCAATCAATGCGCCCATGCAGGGCACGGCAGCCGATGTGATCAAGCGCGCCATGCTTTCCGTTGCCGCCTGGATCAATGGCCATTCCGACAAAGCGTTGATGTTGATGCAGGTGCACGATGAGCTGGTATTTGAAGCCGATGAGGCCTTTGTGCCCGAAATGCTGACACAGGTAAAACTGCGCATGGAAGCGGCAGCGGAATTGAAAGTGCCTTTGCTGGTTGAGGCCGGTGTAGGCCAAAACTGGGATGAAGCGCACTGATTGCTGTTAAGGTCCGGTTAAACCGAAAAAGTTCCTGAAATATTTCAATTTATGCCTTGCACAGTTCACATGCCGTTAACGATGGCTGTGATTAACTGGCTTCAACAAGCGCAATGCTTGTTGGATATCTCCTCCCCTGAGATCATCCGAAGAAGTACGGCTTTCCCCGGCCGGCTTCTTTAAAACCCTTGCCCCACTCGCTTCCCCTGGCTTGTGGGGCATTTTTATGGGTTCAGCCCTGGGCCAAAGCCCGCTTCATGAACTCGGGTTGCGCCAATGCGCCCACATGCACACCGGCATTGTAATACTCGGTGCGGAACGGCTTCTTGGCGGCATCCTGTAGGCGGAATTGCGTTAAATTCCGGGCATTTTTGCTGGCAATGGTGCAGCTCCACCAGCCGGTTGGGTAGCACGGCTGCGGAAACGGCAGGGTGCGGAAGTTCTGGAAGCCGGCATCGCCCATAGCACCCACCATATCCTGGATCAGGTGCATCAATGCCAGCGGCGATTCGCTCTGTTGCACCAACAGGCCATCGCTGCGCAGGGCCTTGAAGCAGTTTTCGTAGAAGGCACGGTTGAACAGGCCTTCGGCCGGGCCCACCGGATCGGTGGAGTCAACAATGATGATGTCGATGCTTTCCGGGGCGGCGTTCTGCATGTAGGCAATGCCGTCATCAAACATCACGGTGGCGCGCGGGTCGTTATTGCTTTCGCACAGCTCGGGAAAATATTTTTCAGCCATCCGCGTTACCTGTTCATCGATGTCGCATTGCACCACCGTTTCCAGTTCTGGATGCTTCAGGCATTCGCGCAGTGTGCCGCAATCGCCACCGCCGATGATGACCACATTTTTAGGGTTCGGATGGGTAAAGATCGGTGCGTGCGACATCATCTCGTGGTAGAAGAAGTTTTCACGGGTAGTCACCATCATGGCGCCGTCAATCACCATCAACTTGCCAAAATCTGTGGTTTCGAAGATTTCGATCTTCTGGAATGGCGATTGCACTTCATCCAACTTGCGCGCGGTACGAAAGCCGATGGCGGAGCCGGTGTGTTCGAAGTTTTCATAAAACCAGGGGGAATCGGTCATGGGGCTTGGCCTTTAGGAAATCAGACCGGCATTGTATCCGATTGCACTGCAGGGGGTACAATAGACGCTGAATGAACAAGGACAATACGCGCATGCCCGCCTGGTCGATTGATGATGCCAAACAACTGTATTCGCTGCCGTTTTGGTCGGAAGGGTATTTCGATATCGATGCGGCCGGGCACGTGTGCGCGCAACCTTTGGGTCCTGAAGGCCCGCGCCTGCCGTTGCCGGAATTGATCGAAAAAGCCTGCGCCGAGGGCGTAAAGCTGCCGTTGTTGCTGCGCTTCGCCGATATCCTTCCGCACCGTTTGCGGGCCATGCAGAATGCTTTCAATACTGAAATGGCCAATCTAGGGTATGCCGGCGGCTATACCGCGGTCTATCCAATCAAGGTCAACCAGCACTTCGGCGTTGCCGGGGTTTTGGCAGAAGCCGGTAACGAACAATTCGGACTTGAGGCCGGATCCAAGCCGGAGCTGATGGCGGTGCTGGGTTTGGCCAAGCCCGGCAGTGTCATTGTCTGCAACGGCTACAAAGATCGTGAGTTCATCCATCTGGCATTGCTGGGCAAGCAACTGGGCTTCGATACCACCATCGTTGTTGAAAAGCCGTCAGAACTGGCCATGATTCTTCAGGAAGCCGAAAAGTTGGGAGTTAAGCCCGGCATCGGTGTGCGCTTGCGTTTGGCAACGTTGGGCGCGGGTAAATGGCAGAACTCGGGTGGCGATAAAGCCAAATTTGGCCTGTCACCAAGGCAAGTGCTCGATCTGGTTGAGCGTCTGCGTCAGGCCGGGCAACTGGATTGCCTGCAGCTACTGCACTTCCACATGGGTTCGCAGATTTCCAATCTGCGTGATATCGCCGCTGGAATGCGGGAGGCAGTACGTTATTTCGTCGAGCTCAGCAAAGCTGGGTGTGCCATCCGCTTTATGGATTCCGGCGGTGGTCTCGGCGTCGATTACGAGGGCACGCGTTCGCGTGGTGCCTGCTCCACCAATTACCGGCTCGAACAATTCGCACATACGTTGATACAACCCTTGCAGGAGGCCTGTGCCGCCCACGGCTTGCCCGAGCCGCGCATGATTACCGAAGCCGGGCGCGCCATGACAGCGCACCACGCGATGATGGTGGTCAACGTTTCCGAGGTCGAGCAGGCGCCACAAGGCGCGATTCCCGCCGCCAAAGCCGGCGAGTCGCTGGTCATCAAGCACCTGCGCGAATTGGCCGAAGCGCTACATGAGCGCAGCGCGCTGGAAGTGTTTCTGGAAGCACAGCACTACCTTTCAGAAGGGCAGGCCTTGTATGCGCACGGTCAGCTTGGCTTGGATGAGCGGGCATTGCTGGATGATTTGTTCTATGCCATTGCCCATGCCGTCCGCGGCATGCTCAATCCGGACGATAAAACCCACCGCGATGTGCTCGACGAACTGGACGAACGTCTGGTTGATAAATACTTCGTGAATTTTTCCGTGTTCGAATCGATACCGGATGTCTGGGCCATCGATCAAGTGTTCCCGATAATGCCCATTGCGCGCTTGGATGAACAACCCACACGGCATGGTGTCATCGCCGATCTGACTTGCGATTCCGATGGGCGCGTTGACACCTATGTGCAATCACAGACCTTGGAGCATTCGCTGCCATTGCATGCGTTACGGCAAGGGGAAAGTTACCGCATGGGCGTTTTCATGGTGGGGGCGTATCAGGAAACCCTCGGCGATATCCACAATCTGTTCGGCGATACCGATACCGCCAATGTCCGATTGGATGGCAATGGCGGCTACAGCATAGAGCGCCAACGCAAGGGCGACACCACCG
>JAHEBG010000140.1:0-1659 GCA_024642445.1 Gammaproteobacteria bacterium
CGGCACGTTGGGTTTCGGAAGAACACTGGCATTCCAAGCAAGAGGGCCGCTTTCTGGATGACGGCCGTTATGAACTGAAAGTGCCGTATTCCAATCCGCGGGAATTGCTGATGGATGTGTTGCGTTACGGCGCCGATGCCGAAATTATCGCGCCGTTGCCGCTGCGTGAATCGGCCAAGATGAGCCTGCAATTGGCCTTATCGAATTATGGCGCGTAATGGACAGTACCGGCATCGTCGATAACCGTGTTTCACTGGTGTTGGGTGCCGGCGGTGCCCGCGGTTTGGCGCATATCGGCGTGATTGAAGTACTGCAGGAACGTGGCTACCCTATTGCCGGCGTGGCCGGCTGTTCCATGGGCGCGCTGGTGGGCGGCATTTTCTGCGCCGGCCGCCTGCCCGAATACAAACATTGGGCCTGTTCCCTGGGCAAACGCGATGTCGTCCGTCTGGTGGATATTGCATTCGGCAGTCCGGGCTTTATCAAGGGCGATCGCGTTATTGCCGTGTTGCGTGAACTGGTCGGCCGCTATGAAATCGAAGATCTGTCCATTCCATTTTGTGCCGTAGCCACCGATCTCGATGCCCGTCAGGAATGCCGGATTGTAGACGGGCCGTTGTTCGATGCCATCCGCGCTTCAATCGCCATTCCCATGCTGTTGACGCCGCATGTGCACAAAGGCCGCTTGCTGGTGGATGGCGGTCTGCTGTCGCCGGTTCCGTTGGCGGCTGCCGAACCGTTCAATATGCCCTTGGTGGTGGCCGTGGATTTGAATGCCGACCATGCCGAGCACCGGCTCCCTGCCGGCCCCGAAACGGCATTGCCCGAAGCACATTTAACCGACGAACATGCAGCACACAGGGAAGCCATCGAGCACGGCTGGCATCGGCTGTTGCGCGGCATGCGTTGGCGCCGTGCGGTGAAATCGGTCAGCGCGCCGGGCAGCCGCGGATTAATGGAGCTGATGTCGCGCTCGTTGGGCACCATGCACGGCTTCATGACCGAAGTGCAATTGGAGCGCAACCCGCCGGACGTGATCATTTCCATTCCGCACGATGCCTGCGCCATTTATGAATTCTGGCGTGCCGAAGAAATGATTGTGTTGGGCCGGCAAGCGGCCACGGCCGCGTTGGATCAGTTCGAAGCCGGCATTTGATCGGGTGCTTGTGGCACCCGTTTCAGCAATGCCGGGTTGTAGCCGTAGGCTTTGAATTTTTCGGTCAGTTGCGCCAATTCGGCATCGCTCATGATCGGGTCACGTGCAAACACCCAGGCCAGCGAACGGTCGGGATTGCCCAGCAGTGCCCAACGGTAATCCGGCGATACCTCCAGAATCAGCAATTGTGAACGCACCAAGCCGCCCCAGAACCGCACCTGCCAATGGTTGTTGCCGGTGTTGGGGTAGATGCGGGCTTCGGCCTGCATGCGTTTCTCCGGTTCATCGAAGGATTTCCGGTACACAAAGACATTGTCGATACGGCCATTGGGCTTCAATGCGTAGACATCGGCCGTGGCCACTTTGCCGTTTTCGGCAAAATACGGAATATTGGCAACCACCCACCAGCGCCCCATGTAGCGCTCCAGGTCAATCTTGGCGGTGCTGGTCAGCGCGGCCGGTTTCTTGGGGCTGGCAAGGCTGTATGCCGCCACTGAAAGCCC
>JAHEBG010000140.1:1759-4436 GCA_024642445.1 Gammaproteobacteria bacterium
CTTTCCTCCGTATTGTTATCGGCCGTACTGGCCGCGCCTGCACCTGCGCACACCATGAATGCCGTGAACGAAGACCCTTACCTGTGGCTGGAAGCCGTGGAAGACAGCAAGGCCTTGGATTGGGTGCGTGCGGAGAACGCTAAAACCCAGAAAGAACTTACCGAAACGCCGGCGTTCAAGACCTTGCGTGACGACCTGCGCAGCATTTTGGATTCCAATGCCCGTATTCCCGGCATCAGCAAAATGGGCGAGTACTACTACAATTTCTGGCGCGATAAAACCAATCCGGCTGGGCTCTGGCGGCGCACTACCTTGGCCGAATACCGTAAGGCCGAGCCGAAGTGGGACGTGCTGATTGATCTGGATGCCTTGAATAAAAGCGAGAAGGCCAATTGGGTATGGCATGGCGCCAATTGCCTGAAGCCGGCCTATACGCAGTGCCTGATTGCGCTGTCGCGAGGCGGTGCCGATGCCGATGAAACCCGTGAGTTTGATCTGGCCACACGCCAGTGGCGAAAAGACGGGTTCTACCGCCCCGAAGCCAAAGGCGGGCTCACGTGGAAAAACGCCAACGAGGTATATGTGTATACCGATTTCGGTGACGGCAGCATGACCCCGTCGGGCTATCCGCGCATTGCCAAGCTCTGGCAACGCGGCACGCCAATGGCTTCGGCCAAAACACTGTATGCCGGTACCGATGCCGACATGTACATTGCCGCCTACCGCGACCACAGCACCGGCTTCGAGCGTGATTTCGTTTCGCGCACGATTGCGTTCTATAACGATGAGTTGTACCAGATCATAGCCGACGGCAGTCTGGCCAAAATCGATGTGCCGAATTCGGCCCAAAAAAGCGTACATAACCAATACCTGATGTTGGAATTGCGCGCGCCATGGACGGTGGCCGGAACCACACACCCGGCCGGTGCTTTGATCGCCATAGAATTCGATGCCTTCATGGCCGGAAGCCGAGCATTCACACCGGTGTTTACGCCCACTGACAATACGGCCTTGGCCGGCTTCAGCTGGACCAAAAACTTTCTGCTGCTGAATGTGATGGAAGACGTCAAGAACCGCATCCATGTTTTGGATCCGGCTAAAAACTGGCAGTCCACGGCATTGGTTGGGGCACCGGCGTTCGGTACGCTTTCGGTTTGGGCTGTTGATGATGAAGCCACCGATGACTACTTCATGAATGTTACCGATTACCTGACGCCGACCACGCTGATGCTGGGCACTGTGGGCAAGGCGCCCGAGCTGCTGAAACAATTGCCCGGGTTTTTTGACGCCAGCCAGCACCAGATCCAGCAACAGTTTGCGGTCAGTAAAGACGGCACCCGCGTTCCGTATTTCATGGTCTCTAAAAAAGGCATGGTACTGAACGGCAAGAACCCCACGCTGTTGTATGGCTACGGCGGTTTTGAAGTGTCGCAGGTGCCCTATTATTCGGCCAGTGTTGGCCGTGCTTGGCTTTCCGAGGGCGGTGTATTTGTGGTGGCCAATATCCGTGGCGGTGGCGAATACGGCCCGCGTTGGCATCAAGCCGCGCTGCGTGAAAACCGCAACAAGGCGTATGAAGATTTTGCCGCCGTAGCCGAAGATCTGATTGCGCGGAAAGTCACCGCGTCGAAACACTTGGGCATGCAGGGCGGCAGTAACGGCGGCCTGTTGATGGGCAATATGACCGTGATGTATCCGCAGCTGTTCGGTGCCGTGGTCTGTCAAGTGCCGCTGCTGGACATGAAGCGCTACCACAAGCTGTTGGCCGGCGCCTCGTGGATGGCCGAATACGGCAACCCCGACACCGCCGATTGGGATTTCCTTAAGGCGTATTCGCCGTATCAGAACGTGCGTGCCGATGCCACCTATCCGCCGGTGTTGTTCACCACCTCTACCCGCGATGACCGCGTGCATCCGGGCCATGCCCGCAAGATGATGGCGCGCATGGCCGAACAAGGCCACGATGTGCGTTACTACGAAAACATTGAAGGCGGCCACGGTGGCGCGGCCAACAATGAACAGGCCGCTTTCATGCAAGCGCTGGCCTACACCTTTCTGAAACAACAATTGTTTCCGAAGGAGTGATGGCGTGAAATTCAACGCAGCATTTCTACTAGGCGCCCAAGGGGATTCATATTGAATACGGCGTTGAATGCTCCGGTCATAGAAAAGCGTGCGCATGCTGTGGTTGCACCGCACGGAGCCACCCGCATTGATAATTACTATTGGTTGCGTGATGACAGCCGCGAGGCTCCGGACGTGCTTGCGGTGCTAAATGCCGAAAACGCCTATGCCGATGCCCTATTAGCCAAGTCCAATCCGCTGGCCGATACCCTTTACACTGAAATTACCGCACGCATCAAACAGGACGATGCCACGGTACCGTATTTCAAAAATGGCTATTGGTATTATTCGCGCTTTGAAGCCGGCAAGGATTACGCCCTCATTGCGCGCCGCAAGGGCACAATGGATGCTGCGGAAGAAATTATCTTTGATCAAAATGCGATGGCCGAGGGCAAGGGCTATTTCGCCATCGGCGATTGGGAAATCAGCCCAGATAACCGCTTGGTGGCTTGGGCCGAAGACACAATTGGCCGCCGGCAATACCGTTTGTGGGTAAAGAATCTGGGCACGGGTGAGGTCTATGCCGACCGGGTGGATAATGTCGAGCCCAACC
>JAHEBG010000002.1:0-10299 GCA_024642445.1 Gammaproteobacteria bacterium
AGGCATTTTTATAGGTGCTTTCGCCGTATTCGCTGGCATCCATGCTCACCGGGAAAGCCACATCGGGCGTAACCGCAGCATTCTGGGTGGTGCCGCCATTGATGCGGAAAAACTGGGCAACCGTCATATGCAACTCGCCCAGTGGCATGGTTTTGGCCTGTGGGTGACGGTTAAAATCCACCACCTGCTGTACCGTGCCTTTGCCGAACGTGGGTTCGCCGATGATCAAACCGCGACCGTAATCCTGAATGGCTGCTGCGAAAATTTCGGAAGCCGATGCCGAGGAACGGTTAACCAGAACAGCCAAAGGGCCGGTCCAGGCAACGCTGGGGTCGGAGTCGCCACCCACTTCAATTTCGCCATTGCTGCTGCGCACCTGCACTACCGGTCCCTGCTTGATGAACAGACCGGTCAATTCGATGGCTTCCGGTAAAGCGCCGCCGCCATTGCTACGCAAATCCATGACCACGCCGTCAACATTGTCGTTTTTCAGCTCGGTCAACAGCTTGCGCACATCGGAGGTTGCCGAACGAACATCCGGATCGCCTCGGCGTGCAGCCTCGAAATCCAGATAGAAGGCCGGCAACTCGATGATGCCAATGCGCTTGCCGCCGGCTTCAATAATTTTTTTACTGGCGGCCTGCTCTTCCAATTTGATTTTGTCGCGCACCACTTTCACGATTTTTGGGGTAGCGTCGGCGCCTTCATCACTGGACTGGATATCCAATCGAACAATGCTGCCCTTCGGGCCGCGGATTTTTGCGACCACATCGTTGATGCCCCAATCCACCACATCCACCATCGGACCGTCTTCGCCCTGGCCTACCGCCAGAACCCGGTCACCGGATTTGATCTTACCGGTTTTCTCGGCGGGACTGCCGGGCATGATGGTACGGAACACCACGAAGCCGTCCTGCTCCTGCAGTACCGCGCCCACACCTTCCAAGGAAAGCTTCATGCCCATATTGAAATTGTCGGCGCTGCGCGGCGAGAAATACGCCGTATGCGGATCAATGGCATTGCCGTACGCGTTCATGAAATTCTCGAACACTTCCTGAGTATCCAGTTGGTGCACGCGTCGCGACAGATCGCTGTAGCGCTTGTCGAGGGTTTTACGGATTTCAGGCATTTCACGGCCCGCCAGCTTCAGGCGCAGCACATCGTTTTTTACCGATTTGCGCCACACTTCATTGATTTCTGCCTCGGAGCCCGGCCATGCGGCGTCTTCGCGGTCGTAATTGTAGGATTCCTTTACGGTGAAATCGAAATCCTGCTTCAACACGGCGCGCGCATAGGCAATGCGCTGATCAACCCGCTGCACATAGGTTTTGAAAATGGTGAAAGCCGGGGTGAAATCCTCATTTTTGATGGCATCGTCGAATTTGCGCTGCCATGGGGCAAATTGCGAAATGTCGCTTGCCAGAAAAAACATCCGATTGCCGTCCAGTGTTTTCAGATAATTGTCGTATATCTGTTCGGAGAGGGCATCGTCCAAGGGCAGAGATCGGTACGCAAAATCACTTGCCGACAAATATCCGTACATCAAGCTGCCGGCAACGGCCTGCGCCTGCGTGGGCTGCAAGTCAACAGCATCGGATGACTTCTGGCTGGCAGCAATGGCAATTGCCAGGGGCAACAAAGCGGACAGGACGAGCAGATTGCGTTTTTTCATGTGTGCCTCGTTTTAATACTTCCATTGTGCGCCGAAAAGCGCAGATTGCCATAGGCCAAAAGTTGGTTTAGGCGCTCACGAAACCCGCATCCATGGCCATTCGGTCGGCATGGTAACTGGAACGTACCATCGGTCCTGATGCGACATGGGTAAAGCCCAATTGGTTCCCGAAGGATTCGATTTCTGCGAATTCTTCAGGTGTCCAGTAGCGCATTACCGGGTGATGGTGGGGGGTGGGTTGCAGATATTGGCCTACGGTGATCATGTCGACATCATGGGCACGCAAATCACGCAAAGTATCCTGCACTTGCGCCATGGTCTCGCCCAAGCCCAGCATGATGCCGGACTTTGTGGGCACGCCGGGGTTGGCGGCCTTGAATTCCTTCAGCAGACGCAACGACCACTGGTAGTCTGCGCCCGGCCGAACGTTGGGGTACAGATGCGGTACCGTCTCCAGATTATGGTTGAACACATCCGGCGGTGCCTGATTAAGCAACTCCAACGCCCTTTCCATGCGGCCTTTGCCCCGGAAATCGGGAGTCAGGATTTCGATTTTGATGGCCGGACTCAAACGCCGGATTTCAGTAATGCAGCGGGTGAAATGCTCTGCACCGCCGTCGCGCAAATCGTCGCGGTCCACCGAAGTGACCACCACGTAACGCAGATGCATATCGGCGATGGTTTTCGCCAGATTCAAGGGCTCGTCGGCGTCGGGCGGTTTCGGTCGACCATGTGCCACATCACAAAACGAACAGCGGCGGGTACAGACTTCCCCCAAAATCATGAAGGTAGCGGTGCCGTGACTGAAACATTCGTGGATATTCGGGCAAGACGCTTCTTCGCAGACCGTGACCAGCCGGTTTTCACGAAGCTGTGCTTTCAGTTTAGCCACCGCATTGCCTGAAGGAATCCGCACTCGGATCCAACTGGGCTTACGCAGCACCGGCGCCGCTTCGAAACTGACCGGGCTACGGGCGATTTTGCTTTCACCCAACTGTTTCACACCGGTTTCAAGCGAGGATAGCGTTTGCGCTGCAATGGTTTTATCTTTGCTCATGAACGGCTCAAGGATTCCGTGTACAAGGTTTCAGGCAGATTGGCAGACCAAACGGGACCCAGCCCAAGCTGCAATGACAGCTGTTCGACCAGTTTCGCTTCGACTACCGGCAAGGTTACATCTATGCCCAATTCTACCATCTGCGTTACTGCCAAACCGTGAAATCCGCAGGGATTAATCCCCGAAAACGGCGCCAGATCCATGTTGACATTGAATGCCAGTCCATGAAAACTGCAGCCGTGGCGAACACGCAGACCCAGCGCGGCAATCTTGGCCTGCCCGACATAAACACCCGGAGCGCCCGAACGGCGCGCCGCAAGCACGTGCCAATGGCTCAACGTATCAATGATTGCCTGCTCAATACGGTTCACCAACTCGCGAACCCCCAGTCCCAAGCGACGGATATTGACCAGTGGATAGGCCACGATTTGGCCGGGGCCATGGTAGGTGACCTGCCCGCCGCGATTGCAGCGGATTACCGGGATATCGCCCGGCAATAATACGTGCTCAGGCTTGCCGGCCTGGCCCTGAGTGAACACCGGTTCGTGCTGCACCAGCCAGAGCTCGTCCCTATCGGGCAGATCGGCGCGCTCCGCGGTATGCCGCTCCATGGCATCCCACACCGGCTGATAGGGTTGCAGTCCAAGCCGGCGCACCTGCCAAGTGGGCGTTATAAGGTCCACTTGATCTCGGGATGGGCCCGCAACGCTGCGTGCGCGGCTTCATATTGGGCACGGTCCTGCGCTTTGAATTGCACGCTGATGGAAACGAAACGGCCGGCACTTGAGGCCCGGCTGGACACGGTTTCGTGCAAAACCGTTAAGCCCGCCTGCTGCAATTCGTGCGGCACAGCGGTTTCCAAATGCGCACTGGCACTGCCCATGGCGGTGATTTCAAATACACCGGGAAAGCTAAAACCTTGAGTTTTGGGGGATTCACTGCTCATACCTCCATTATCGGGGCATTTCAGGTAAAACCCAAGGGCAACCCCCTGTCTTTCGGCACATTTTATTAACACCGGTTCCGTTACACTAGAAAGCTAATCCAACCGAGGTAACACCCATGCATAAACGCCCGATTGCACTTTCCATAGCACTCGCCCTAGCCACCGCCAGCGGCGCTTTGGCCGACACTGCCACGGCTGCCGACGCCACTCAAGCCAGTAAAGCCATGAATCCGTTCTTCCATACCAGTCCTCTGCCCTACCAATTCCCCCAGTTCGATAAAATCACCAACGCCGATTACGTGCCGGCCTTTGAAGAAGGCATGAAGCAAGGCGCGGCTGAAATCGAAAAAATCGCCAACAACCCTGAAAAGCCGAGCTTCGAAAACACCATTGTGGCCATGGAAAAATCCGGCGAAATCCTGGACCGTGTTTCGACCGTGTTCTATAGTCTTGTCGGCACCAACACCAATGACGAAATGCAGGCAATCCAGGCGCAAATGGCGCCGAAACTGTCGGCCTATTCCGATGCCATCAGCCTGAATGAGAAACTGTACGCACGGGTTAAAGCACTTTACGATCAAGTCGATGACCTTGGTCTGGACCCAGAATCCAAACGCTTGCTGGAGCGCTACCACACCGACTTTGTCCGTGCCGGCGCGCAATTGAGTGCTGAAGACAAAGTCAAGGTCAAAGACATCAATTCACAAATGGCCAGCCTGCAAACGCAGTTCAGCCAGAACGTGCTGAAGGAAGTGAATGCCGCTGCCATTATTGTGGACAGCAAGGACGACTTGAAAGGCATGTCCGATTCCGACATAGCTGCCGCCGCTGCCGTAGCCAAAGCCCGCGGAATGGAAGGCAAGTATGCTATTGCACTGCTCAACACCTCAGGGCAGCCGGCACTGGATTCATTGAGCAACCGCGCCCTGCGCGAGCGTATCCAGAAAGCCTCCATCGCACGCGGCAGCCAAGGCGGTGAATTCGACAACCGTGAAATCTTCAGCAAAATCGCCAAACTGCGTGCCGAACGCGCCGCCATCATGGGCTATGCCAATCATGCCGAATATGTGCTGGAAGACGCCACCGCTAAAACCACCGATGCCGTGAATGAAATGCTGTTCGGCTTAGCCCCTGCCGCTGTAGCCAATGCCAAGAAAGAAGCAGCGGACATGCAGAAAGTGGCGCAAGCCGAAGACAAAAACTTCAAATTGGAAGCATGGGATTGGGCGTATTACGCGGAGAAAGTCCGCGCAGAACGCTATGCATTCGATGAATCGCAGCTTCGCCCCTATTTTGAAATGAACAATGTCCTGGAAAACGGCGTATTTTATGCCGCAGAAAAACTGTACGGACTGACTTTCAAAAAACGTACCGATCTGCCCCTGTACCACGAAGACACATCTGTCTATGAAGTGTTCGATGCCGACGGCAAACATTTAGCGTTGTTCATCGCCGATATGTACGCCCGTGGCAACAAGCGCGGCGGCGCATGGATGAATGCCTATGTCTCGCAAAACGGGCTGACCGGAACCACCCCTGTGGTGGCCAATCACTTGAATGTACCGAAGCCACCCAAAGGCGAGCCAACCCTGCTGACCTTCGATGAAGTAACCACCATGTTCCATGAGTTCGGCCATGCCCTGCATGGCATGTTCTCGAATGTGAAGTATCCGCGTTTCGCCGGCACCTCGGTACCGCGCGATTTCGTTGAATACCCGTCACAGGTCAATGAAATGTGGGCAACCGATCCCGCGATTCTGAGCAATTATGCCAAGCACTATCAAACCGGCGCGCAGATTCCACAGGCATTGCTCGACAAGGTGCAAGCTGCGGCACAATTCAATGAAGGCTTCCGTACCACGGAATATCTGGCGGCTTCAATCCTTGACCAAGCCTGGCATCAAAAGGAAGTGGAACAACTGCCGGACGCCGACGGTGTGTTGGCGTTCGAAGCAGCCGCTCTGGATGAAGCCGGCATCAACTTCCCACTGGTGCCGCCACGCTACCGCACAACTTACTTCAGCCACATCATTGGCGGGTACTCGGCCGGTTATTACTCGTACCTGTGGAGCGAAGTCCTGGATGCCGACTCGGTGGAGTGGTTCAAGGAAAACGGTGGCCTGAAACGCGAAAACGGCGATCACTTCCGTAAAACCCTGCTGTCTCGTGGCGGCAGCGAAGATGCCATGAAGATCTTCGAAGATTTCCGAGGCCGCGCCCCGGACATTCAACCGTTGCTGAAACGCCGCGGTTTGACCGCAACACCTGAAACCGAATAATCGGGTTCTGCCACAAAAAAGGCCGGAGCAATCCGGCCTTTTTTATTGCCTGTTAACGCTTAGCTTAGAGCGAATCCCACCACATCAGGAACCCGTCCCACAAGCGCCCGAAGAATCCGGCTTCAGCCACTGCTGTTTTGGCAACCAATGGCGCTTCGGCAATGACTTTGCCATCCAGGCTGATTTTCAACGTACCCACCTGCTGGCCGGCTTTCAATGGCGCGATGATGTACTTCGGCACATCGACGTTGGCTTTCAAGGCATCGAAACGGCCACGGGGCACGGTCAGGCTGAACGGAGTAGCCACAGCCAAGGCAGTGCTGTTGTCGGCGCCTTTCCAAACGCGCGGCGTGGTAATGATTTTATCCGGTGTGTACAAAGTGCGGGTTTCGAAGAAGCGGAATCCCCAATTCAGCAATGCCAGATTGCCGTCTTCACGCAAGCGGAAGCCCTCACGTTGGGAGGTGGTCTGGATACCCAGCACCACCGAAATCAAACGCTGCTCACCGCGCTTTGCCGATGCCAAAAGGCAATAGCCGGCGGCGGCCGTATGGCCGGTCTTGATGCCGTCAACCGAGGCGTCCTTCCACAGCAGGCCATTACGATTGTGCTGGCGAATGCCATTGACCGTGTATTCCTTGATTTTGTTGTAGGCGTAAGGCTCGGGGAAATCACGGATCATGGCGCGGCCCAGCAAGGCCAGATCACGCGCAGTGGAGTAATGGTTCGGATCCGGAAGACCGTGCGGGTTATTGAAATGCGAATTGTTCATGCCGATTTTCTTGGCATAGGTATTCATCAATTCGATGAATGCCTGCTCGGAACCGGCCACATGCTCGGCCAGTGCAATCGCGGCATCGTTGCCGGACTGAATGACCATGCCGCGCTCAAGCTCTTCCAATGCCACCATGCTGCCCAGAGGCAGAAAGCTGGTGGAGCCGTCGGTGCCGCCACCGCCGCCGCGCCAGGCATTTTCACTGATCATCACCTGATCGGTGGGTTTGATTTTTCCGGCTTTGATTTCAGCCGCCACCACGTACGAGGTCATAACCTTGGTGATACTGGCCGGCTCCATTCGTGCATCCGGATTCTGGCTGGCGAGGATTTGGCCGTTGTTGAAATCCATGACCAGCCATGAGCCGGCCAATGCCGGTGCAGGTGCGGAAGGAATCTGCACGGCGGCGGGCGCAGCCGAATTCGGCACAGGTACGGATTGGGCCATGGCAACTGCCACTGCACAGACAGCGGCACTGGCCACCAGAACACGAGGAAAACGCATGGAAACTCCAAATATAAGGCGAGAGAAACGACCTGCCTATTTTAAGCCTATTCAGCGCTCACACGCAGGGCTTTCAGGCCTATTTGAGCCAATTTCTGCTGAACCTCGGCCAATCGGGCAGATTTTACCGGGCCGATGCGAACGCGCCAGACCGGATTGCCATCCAGCCGGTGCTTTTCAATGGATACGTCGTCGATATCTGCTGCATTCAGCCGTTTGCGCAGCGCCTTGGCATTGTCTTCATTGGAAAATGACGCAACTTGCAAAAGGACTCTTTGATTGCTCCCTGCGACGACCACAGCACTGGGTTGCACTGTGGCCATAGGCTGCCAAGTAGCATCGCTGATGGCTTCCACTTCAACCTTGGCGGTTCCGGTGCGATTGATGCCCAGCTTGCTGGCCGCGGCAAAACTCAAATCGATGACACGGCCCTCATGGAATGGGCCACGGTCGTTCACACGTACAATCACCGATTGTCCGGTATCGAGGCGGGTGACCCGAGCATAACTGGGTACTGGCAGCGTTTTATGCGCGGCACTGAATTGGCACATGTCGTAGATCTCACCGCTGGATGTGGAACGCCCATGAAACTTGGTGCCGTACCACGACGCGGTGCCCCGCTCTTTGTAGCCCTTGGAGGAATCAAGCACGAAATATTTCTTTCCCAATACCGTATACGGCGATCGGTTACCGTAGCGCGAGCGTGGCTCTTCGCGTGGCGTTGGCTCCTGCAACAGGGATACGTCCAACTCACCGTCCGGATGGGCATCGGATACTCCCGGCGCATACAAGCCACCGCGGGTGTAATTGCGCTCATCGTGGTTCATCACTTGTCGGCAGACACGGGCATTGTTACTTTCAGCATCGGAGGGCGCGGACTGTGTGTCCGAATTGGATTTCGATGGCGGTCGTGGTGCCTGCTTTTGTTCGGGTTCAGGTCGACGCTCCGGCACGCTGCTGCAAGCACCCAGAGCCAACGACAGAAGCGCGCAGGAAGCAAAGCGAATCATGGTGACGCCGTAACACTCTCGTTATACGGGCGCTGTGCGATTTCCTGCGACAACTGCCAAACCGCCATGGCATACATCGGCGAGCGGTTATAACGGGTGATTACCCAGAAATTCTTGAACCCAATCCAGTGTTCGAACCCTTGAGCACCTTCCAAGCTCAACAGCGTTGCCGGCAGATCTTCAACAGAAGCATTAGGCATATAGCCCTTGCTGGCAAGCTCGGCCAGACTGTATGCCGGCTCCCAGTTTTCAGGCTTGAACGGGAGCGCATCGGCTTTGACATTGGCACGAATGAATACCGGTTTCTGCGGCTGCCACCCAAAACCCACGAAGTAATTGGCCACCGAAGCAAAGGCATCCTGCTTGCTGGTGAATAAATCACGGCGGCCATCGCCGTTGCCGTCAACCGCATACTTGCGATAGCTTGACGGCATGAACTGGCCCAAGCCCATGGCCCCGGCATAGCTACCTTTAAGAGCATGGATATCGAACCGCTCTTCCTTGGCCAGTGCGAACAGCTGGCTCAATTCATCGGTGAAAAACGCGGAGCGTGCCGGATTGGCTTTACCGTTAATGACCGGATAATAAAACGCCAAGGTATACAGGGCGTCCAGCACATTATGGCTGCCCATGTTGCCGCCCCAGCCGGTTTCAACGCCCATGATCGCCAAAATGACTTCAGCCGGCACACCGGTTTTCTGGGATACCGGCTCAAGGTCGGCACGGTTATCCTCAAGGTATTGCCGGCCTTGTCGAATGCGGGAATCGGTCAGGAATATCGGTCGGTACTGGGCCCAGGTGCGGGTGGATTCAGCAGGCCGCGCCATGGCATTAACAATGCTTTGTTTGTACTTGGCCTGCGCCAAGGCATTGGAGATTTCGTCCGCAGGAATATTGAAGCGCTTGGCCGTTGCACGGATGAATTCGGCCTTACGCGCGATGACCTCGTCGGTAATCGGCTCGATATCCACCGCGGGTGCCGGCACGGAAACCGGCAAAACTGCAGGTGCAGAAGGCTCAACCGGAGCTGGAACGGCTACGGCCGGGGTAGCCGCAGGCTTTCCTGCCGGCTGGCTTGCACAGGCGGCCAAAATGGCCAGCAGCATTACATTCCAAACATTACGTTTCACAAACATCTCCTGATTCTTTCCTGAATTCAACTTACCATAAAGCCTGTATGCAAACACCGTAAGTACAGCGGAACAAGCACTTAGCAAAGTACTTACAGAATTTCGGCATCAATATCCCGACACAAGGGATCCATTGCAGCAAAACGTGCTAATTGCGCATCCTTGCTCGGCAGCTCCCATTCAATGAAGTACTTCGCTGCTGCCAATTTTCCATGCAGCAGTTTTGAGCGCGGCGTTTGCGCAGGCGTGCCTTGTAATGCAGTTAATGCACATACCGCCTGATCCAGCCAAAGCCAAGCCACCACCGCATGCCCCATGGCATCCAAAAGCAGATAGGCGTTGGCCAACGCTAGGGTCATATCGCTGCGTGCGGCCGAACCTGCCGCGCCGATGGCCGGTGCCAACCGTTGCCAGCGCATGCCAAGATTTTCAGCCAGCATATTCAGCTGTGGATGCTGTGCAGCGGCCGAACACGTTGCCTGCACACGCGCGGATAATAAGGCGAATGCTTTACCTTGGTCGGCCAGCAGTTTCCGGCCAAGCAAATCCATCGCTTGTATGCCATTGGTGCCTTCATGAATGGCATTGATGCGGTTCTCACGCCATAGCCGCTCTACCGGGAAATCCCGGGTGTACCCTGCGCCACCATGCACTTGTATGGCAATGGAATTGGCCTCCAGCGCATAATCCGAGGGCCAGGCCTTGACGATCGGCGTCAGCAAATCTACCAGCGCCTGCGCTTCTGCTGCTGCGCCATTTCCGGCTTTGGCATCATCCACCAAGCGCGAGGCGTACAGGCACAACGCAAGGCTTCCTTCAGAGAAACTTTTTGCCCTAAGCAGCATGCGCCGGACATCGGCATGCTCAATGATTGGCACCATCGGCGACGTCGCATCACGCTCACCCACAGCCCTGCCCTGTCGACG
>JAHEBG010000002.1:10309-16743 GCA_024642445.1 Gammaproteobacteria bacterium
GTCGACGTTCCTTTGCATAAGCCAACGCTGCACGGTATCCGGCATAGCCGCCCATCGCCGCACCAATGCCAACACCGATACGTGCTTCATTCATCATCACGAACATGCCACGCGGACCGTCATGCACCTCGCCAATCAGTTCACCGATACAGGTCTCGTTTTCGCCAAATCCCAACAGGCAATTGACCTGACCGTGGGTTCCGAGTTTGTGGTTGAGTCCGATCAGGCTGACCCCGTTGCTTGCGCCAACACTGCCGTCGGCGTTTACCTGACGACGTGGCACGATAAACAACGATATGCCCTTGGTGCCTGAAGGGCCTCCGGGAATCTTGGCCAGCACCATGTGCACTATATTTTCGGAAATCTCATGATCACCACTGCTGATCCACATTTTGTTGCCGCGCAGTGCATAGCGCCCATCGGGCAATGGCTCTGCTACCGTACGAATATCGGCCAAACTGGTGCCGGCCTGCGGCTCGGATAAACACATGGTACCGTACCATCGGCCTTCAGCCATGGCGGGCAAATACCGGCGTTTTTGATCGTCATTGCCGACTTCTCGGATTAAATTTGCAGCAGCTTGCGTTAAAAAGGCATAGCCGTTGGTGGCCACATTGGCGCAGGAAAATACACTGCCGATAGCGCCTACCACGGTATACGGCAAACCAAGGCCGCCTTCCTCTAAGGGCACCTGCATGCCGAAGAACCCGGCCTCACGGTAAGCCTCTAGGGCATGTGCGATTTCCGGCATCAGCACCACTTTGCCGTTATCCAACACCGGTGGATTGGCATCGGATTTTGCTGCATGTGGCAGAAACTCGGCTTCCGCCAGCACCAGGGCTGCATCCAACATGGCCTCGATGCTTTCGCGATCCATATGTTCAAAGGCGGGTTGGCTGGAAAGGGTTTGTGCTTTCAGCCAATCGAACAGCAGAAAGTGAAGATCATCGCGCGGTGGCAGCATATTTAGGGCCTTATGTATTTGAATTCAACGAATGGATGAAAGCGTATCAATTCGCCAGGTATTTTCGGTGTGAATACGCCGACATGATTAATCCGAAACCGGCCAGCAGCGATACTGCCGATGTACCGCCATAGCTGATCAATGGCATCGGCACACCAACCACCGGCAACAAACCGGCAACCATGCCGCCATTCACAAAAATATAAATGAAGAACGTCAGCGCCAATGTGCCTGCCAGCAGGCGCGAATAACTGTCCTTGGCATTCATCGCCATCCACATACTGCGTGAAATGATGAATAAATAAATCAGCATCACCGCCAGAACACCCAGCCAACCCCACTCTTCAGAAAATACCGAAAAGGCAAAATCGGTGGTGTGCTCCGGCAGGAAATCCAGACTGGCCTGGGTACTTTGGCCCCAGCCTTTGCCGGTCATGCCGCCGGAACCAATCGCGATTTTGGATTGAATGATATTCCAGCCGGCACCTTGCGGTGCGCTTTCCGGATTCAAGAACACATTGATGCGGTCTTTCTGGTACGGCATCAGGAATTGATAGCCTACGGGGATAGCGGCAGCGGCCGTTCCGACGAAAATCAGAATACGGCGCCACTGCAGACCGGCAAGAAACAGGGCAAAGCCACCCGAGGCCAATACCAGCATGCCGGTACCGAAATCCGGCTGCTTCACGATTAAAAGAACGGGAATACCGACAATGGCTGCACTGACGAACAGGGTTTTCCATGTAGGTGGCAATGTCTGTCGATTGAGATACCATGCCAACATCATCGGAACGCTAAGTTTCAACAGCTCGCCGGGTTGCAGATAAAACACGCCGAGATCCAACCAAAGATTGGCGCTGCGGCCACTGCCGAACAGAAACACCAGTGGCATTAAGGACAACGTGCCGAAATAAACCCAAGGCGTCCATGTTCGTAAATTCGACGGCGATGTGTTTGCCAGCAACAGCAACGCTACGGCTCCAAGCAGAAAACGTGCGCCTTGGGCAAATACTGCACGCATGCTGTCGTCACCGGCACTGAATTGCACCAGGAGACTAACCGCCATGATCGCCGACAGTGCCAACATCAACGGTGCATCAACACGACTCAACAGTCTGAGCATGAAGCGTTGCAATCCCAGAATTGCCTCAATCATCCGCACCTCCTGTTGCCGCAACTTCGCCCAGTACTTGCGCCGGTTTTTCCGATTTCGGCAACAGATAGGCATCCATCATTTTTCGGGCAATCGGGCCGGCAGAACTGGCGCCGTAACCGCCGTGCTCTACCACCACCACCACTGCGATTTTTGGTGCTTCGGCGGGCGCATAGCCAATGAATAAGGCTTGGTGGCGCAGGTGCAACGGCAGGCTTTTTGGATCAAGACTGACATTGCCTTTGCGGCTGATTTTCTGCACAGTACCGGTCTTTCCCGCAATCCGATACGGCGCGCCTTGTGCAATTGCCCAACCGGTACCCCGGCGCGTATTCATTGTGGCTTCCATGCCAGTTTGAATGGCCTTAAGCTGATCCACCGTGGCGCCTATCGAACTGGCTTCAGGCAAAGGCAACGGCTTCCAAGGCTGATTCAAACCGGTACGGGTATCCCTTACCAAACGCAGAGGAATGCGCCGGCCGCCGTTGGCAAGACTGGCCACACCCTGGGCCAACTGCAGCGGCGTTACCACCCAATAACCTTGGCCGATGCCGGCAATCACCGTTTCGCCGGTGTACCAAGGCTGCTTAAACCGCTTCTGCTTCCATTCCGGATTCGGCAGTATTCCGGATATCTCGCCAATCAGATCGATACCTGTGGGCTGGCCGAAGCCGTATCGACGCATATAGGCATCGAATTTTTCAATACCCATATCCATGGCCAATTTGTAGTAATAGGTATTCACCGATTCGGAAATAGAAGAATACAGATTGACCGTGCCATGCCCGCCTCGGTGCGAATCACGATAGCCACGGCGTTGTCCAGGGATGAAGAATTCGCCGCTGGAGTACACCGTATCTTCCGGCTTGCGCATTCCCGATTCGAGGCCAGCCAATGCCACAAACGGTTTAATGGTTGAGCCAGGCGGCGTGCCGCCACGCACATTGCGGTTGAACAACGGCTGTGACGGATCGGTAGACAGGGCTACATAATCCTTGGTGGAAATTCCGTTGATGAACAAATTGGCATTGAATGACGGCAAACTGACCATCGCCAGAATCTGGCCGGTCTGAGGATCCACGGCAACGGCAGAACCGGTCATTTCACCAAAGGCCTCGCGTGTCGCTTTCTGTAAATTCACATCGATTGCCAGTCGAAGGTCGGTGCCAGCTTCGGAAATATGGCGTTTTAATACCCCCAGCGAACGGCCTCTGGCATTGGTTTCAACTTCTTCATACCCGATGGTGCCACGCAATCGCTCTTCATAGGCTCTTTCTATGCCGGTTTTACCGGTATGCGACAACACTGCATAGCGTTCATCGCCCATAGCCTTCAAATCCGCTTCATCAAGGCGTGCCACATAACCAATGACATGCGCAAACATGTCATCGTAGACATAACGCCGGGTTAAATACGGCACCACCTCAACTCCCGGAAACCGGAATTGATTTACCGCAAATCGGGCGACCTCCGACTCACTCAAGCGCAACTTCAGCGTTACCGGAAGAAAGCGCCGGGAACTGATTCTGGCACGCTCGAAACGGCGCATATCATCCGCGGTAATCTCTATCAAAGCACTCAGCTGCTTTACCGTGGCTTCGATATCGTCAATACGCTCTGGGGTCAACTCCAGCCGATACGCCGAAACATTATCAGCCAGCAACATTCCATTACGGTCGTAAATCAAGCCCCGCGCCGGCATGGTCGGCTTGAGTTTAACGCGGTTGCTGTTGGCTTGATCCAGATATTGGTTGTAATGTAGGACTTGCAGGCTGAAATACCCAAACAACAACAGGCCAAGTAGCGCCATCACACCCAGTAACGCAAGAAATCCGCGACGGCGGAATAAATCAGCTTCGAAATAGGGATTTTTTATGGCCCTGGCCATTTTATTTCAAGCGATTTTGCATGCGTATGTTATCCAGCAACATATGCAGCCAGGGCCAAAGTAGAAAGGCCAGAATCGGGGAAAGCCAGGACTCCAGTGATGGTAACGGCACTTGTTGAACGGCCCGTAATACCCATAACAGCATCATATCGATATACAGCAATGCCATCAGGAATAGTGCTTGTTGCCAGACCGGGTAAAAGCGGAATTGGCTTCGGAATTGCAACACCAGCCCCGCAATCACCAATAAGCGCAGCGCGCTTTCACCCAACAAGGTAAAGCCCGCAAGATCCAAAAACAAGCCAATCAGCATGACCCGGAAAAGCCCCATGTGTTTCGGCGTTTCCAAAGCCCAAAAAACTACGACCAGCGCCAATACAAAAGGGCGCAGCGCTTGCAACCACGCAGGCATCGGCAACACCATCAGCACGAATGCCAATGCAATGCTAATCCAACGCAGCAGTGGCGTGTCGCGTCGAATCACGGCAGTATTTCCTTGCCATTGCCAGCAGCATCTGTGCTTGCCGGCGCATTGGCCATAGGCTCAAGCAGCAATAAGCTCCGGCCATAGCCCAGACGTGCGATCGGTGTAACCTGGGCACTGATATAGGTCAGCGCCGGATCCTGCTGGAAAACTTGCACGATACCTACAGGCAGGCCTGGCGGGAACCGTCCACCTACGCCTGAGGTGATCAGCACATCACCAATTTTGACATCATCGCTTTGGGTAAGGTTGGCGAGCAATAAATGCCGGTCGTTGCCCTGCCCTATCAGAATGCTTCGGAATCCGGAGCGGGCCACCATCACCGGCACAGCATGATCGGCGTCAAGCACGCTGATGACCAGAGCAGTACCCGCATAAACTTCAGCCACTTGGCCCACCAGTCCGTAGGCATCAATCACTACCTGCCCTACACCAATGCCATCTCTTGAGCCTTTGTTAATGACGAAGCGTTTCTGTGACGGATCCGGAACGCTGTTAACCAGCTCCGCTAGACGGGCTTTGGGCGCCATGCGCTGTTGCGCATTCAAAAGCCGGCGAAGCTCGGTATTTTCGGCTTGAGTAGCCAAGAGCTGTTGAAGCGCTAAATCCGATTTCAATTGACGTGACTGCAAGGTTTCCACTTGCTCGCGCAGCGCACTGTTTTGTTTAAACGCTTGAACGCCGCTTTGCCAAACGGCATTAGGCTGAGCAGCCAACCACCAAAGTGGCGACAGCATACGACTGGACTGTGCACGAATATCGCTGCCAAGACTGAAGCGCCCGTCAACCAGCATCAAGGTAACAGAAACCATGGCATAGAAAAGAAACGGCAGCCATGCACGAAGACTGCTCTCATTGGACAATGCGGTGTATTTATCCCGCGCCACGGACTATTCGCGGGTCGAGAATTCGCCACCGCCGTTCATGTCGATCAACTCCAGAGCTTTACCGCCACCACGGGCAACGCAGGTCAGTGGATCATCGGCAACATGCACATGCAGTCCGGTTTTCTCGGAAATTAATTTATCGAGATCTTTCAGTAATGCGCCACCACCGGTTAGCACGATACCGCGCTCTGTCATATCAGCGCACAACTCCGGCGGCGTCTGTTCCAATGCCATCTTGATAGCACTGACGATTCCGGACAGTGGCTCGCGCAGGGCTTCCAGCACATCGTTAGAATTCAACACGATTTCACGTGGCACACCTTCGGCAAGGTTGCGGCCGGAGATGCGCATTTCACGGGTCTCCTGCTGCGGAAAGGCACAGCCGATTTCCAGTTTAATTTTTTCTGCCGTGGCATCGCCGATCAATGTACCCCGGGTGCGGCGCACATGGTTGATGATGGCTTCGTCGAAACGGTCGCCACCAATTTTTACCGATTGCGAGTAGACGATGCCATTGAGCGAAATAACGGCAATTTCCGATGTGCCGCCGCCAATATCGATGACCATCGATCCGCGGGCTTCGGCTACGGGAATACCGGCACCGATGGCAGCAGCCATTGGCTCTTCGATGATGAACACATCACGGGCACCGGCTTCAAGCGCGGACTCTTTGATAGCGCGACGCTCCACTTGCGTTGAACCGCAAGGCACACAGATTAATACACGGGGGCTTGGTCGCAAAAAACGCGACGTATGCACTTTACGGATGAAATGCTTGAGCATTTCTTCGGTATAGGTGAAATCGGCGATGACGCCGTCTTTCATCGGCCGCACTACAGTTAGGTTGCCCGGCGTACGCCCCAGCATTTGCTTGGCATCTGCACCCACGGCAGCTACCGTTTGTGATTGATGACCGCGGCCGGAACGAACCGCCACAACCGAGGGTTCATTCAACACGATGCCCTGCCCGCGAACGTAAATCAGGGTATTGGCTGTCCCAAGGTCGATGGACAGATCGTTGGAAAAAAGACCGCGCAGCTTCTTGAACATCAGTAAAA
>JAHEBG010000141.1 GCA_024642445.1 Gammaproteobacteria bacterium
GTCCCGGCCGTCGCCGAACGGGGTGTTCTGGCAAGCCAGAACCGCTTCACTTTGCAGGATGATTTCGGTTTCCTTCAAGCCATTGGCCACCAGTGTGGCGCCCGAAGACACCAAGTCGCATATGGCATCGGCTTTGCCGAGTTTTACCGCAATTTCAACCGAGCCTTTCAGCGCCACGATTTCGGCATCAATGCTGCGTTCTTGCAAATACTCGGCCAATAACTCCGGGTAGCTGGTGGCAATACGTTGCTGTTGCAAATCGCTTGCGCCGTTCCAGGCTTGGGCATTGGGTACTGCCAGCGACAAACGGCAACCACCGAACGCCAGTGGCATCAGTTCCTGCAGGCCGGCGTGTTCGGTGCCTTTCAGTTCCAGGGCTTTTTCCAACAGCACATTGCGGCCGACAATGCCCAGGTCGCAGACGTTTTCCGCAATCAATTGCGGAATGTCGTCATCGCGCACCAGAATCAGATCAACGGCGCAATCTTCGCCGTAGCAGAACAGTTGGTCTTTGTCGCTTCGGAATTGGAATCCGGCCTGCTTCAGCAGCAGCCGCGCCGGATCGCTCAAGCGCCCGGATTTCTGCATGGCAATACGCAGACGGTCGGCAGGACGGTTCATGGTGTGTTTCCTTTACGCAGATTTTTCAGTGCCAGCACATAGCCGCCGGCGCCACGCTCCAGGCAACGCGCCACGCGGCCGATGGTGGTGACGCTGACGCCGGTGTCGTCGTGGATCTGGCGGTAGGGAATGGCTTGGGTCAGCGGTTCCACCACATGCCAGCGGTCGGCCAATGCTTCCAGTTCGGCCGGTGTGCACAGGTCGATCAGGAAGGCACGGATCTGTTCGGCATTTTTCAATCCGTTAAATGCCTGGGACAACGCGGCAACGCCTTGGTCCAGGGGTATTTTTTCAATAAGGGGCTTTTTCATTGCGCTATTGTAATAGCGCGCTAATACATTATCAAGTGGTTTTTTGACGATGACGTGAAAGTGGCTTCACCCAAGACCTAGGGTCTGCCCGTTAAAGCGCCGCATGTCTTATCATGTGTGCAGTGAAATCATCCGGGAAAAACGGCGCATATGCCTGAATCCACATCAAAATCCGATTGGGTTGTGCTGAAATTCGGCGGCACCTCGGTGTCGCAACGGCACCGATGGGACACCATTGGCCGCTTGATGCAGACCCGTGCCGGTACCGAGCAAAGCCGGGTGTTGGTGGTGGTTTCGGCCCTGTCCGGCATCACCAACCAATTGCAGTCCATTATTGATAACACCGATAACCCGGTATTTACTCAGGCGCAATTCGAAAAAATCCGCGCCCGGCATTCGGATTTCTGCGTTGAGCTGGGTCTCTCGTACGAGACCGTTCTGGCTGCGCGTTTTCGCACGTTTGAAGCGCTGTTGCAGGATCCGCGCCGTCAACAGTGCCGTTTCGATTGGCAGGCGGAAGTGTTGGCGCAAGGCGAATTGCTGTCCTCGACCTTGGGCGTGGCCTATTTGAAAAGCCAGGGCTTCCCGGTGGCCTGGTTGGATGCCCGGGAATGGCTGCAAGCCACACCCTTGCCGAATCAAAATGCCTGGGCCGCCAACCTTTCGGTTTCTTGCCAGTACCAAAGTGATGACGCCTGGCGAGCGCGCTTCGATGCCAATGCACCGCTGTTGATTACGCAAGGATTCATAGCGCGCTCCGAAAGCGGCGGCACGGCAATTCTCGGGCGCGGCGGTTCGGATACCTCGGCGGCCTATTTCGGTGCCTTGCTGCAGGCCAAGCGTGTTGAAATCTGGACCGATGTGCCGGGCATGTTCAGCGCCAATCCGCGTTCCGTGCCCGATGCCCGCCTGCTTTACCAACTGGAATACCAGGAGGCGCAGGAAATTGCCACAACCGGCGCCAAAGTGCTGCACCCGCGCTGCATCCATCCTTGCCGTGATGCCAATGTGCCGCTTTGGATCCGCGATACCGAGCGCCCGGATATGCCGGGCACCTGCATCAGCCGTAGCAGCGAGGCCCATCCCGGCGTTAAAGCCATCAGTACCCGCAATGGCATCGTGTTGATATCGATGGAGTCGATTGGCATGTGGCAACAGGTGGGTTTTCTGGCCGATCTGTTTGCCTGTTTCAAAATCCACGGGTTGTCGGTGGATATGATTTCAACCTCGGAAACCAATGTCACGGTGTCCTTGGACCCGTCCGATAACCTGGTCAATTCCAATGTGCTGGATGCCCTGTGCGCGGATTTGGCCACGGTCTGTCGGGTTAAAGTGATAACGCCGTGCAGCGCCGTTACCTTGGTGGGGCGCGGCATGCGCTCGATGCTGGATCAATTGACCGACATCTGGGCTGAATTCGGCCGTGAGCGTGTGCACCTGATTTCGCAAAGTTCGAACGACTTGAACCTGACCTTCGTGGTTGACGATACCGTTGCGCAGGATATGCTGCCCACCTTGCATGCCCTGCTGATCGAATCCGGCGCCATGCCTATCGATGAGCGCTCGGTATTCGGCCCGTCATGGCGTGAACTGGCCCAGGGAGCCATCAAGGCGCCGACACATTGGTGGCAGTCACATAGTGATGCCTTGCAGGCCGAAGCCAAGGCCGGCACGCCTTGTTATGTCTACCATCTGCCCACCGTTCGCCAACAGGCACAGGCGATTGCCGGCATTACCGCCTTGGACCGGCGCTTCTTTGCCATCAAAGCCAATGCCCACCCGGTCCTATTGAAAACCCTGGAGGCAGAAGGCTTCGGATTTGAATGCGTTTCACTGGCTGAACTGCGCCATGTAAAACAGCATCTGCCTGATTTGCCCGCTGAACGTTTGTTATTTACCCCGAGTTTCGCCAGCCGCTCCGAGTATGTTGAAGCGCGTTCTTTGGCGGCGTGGATTACTGTTGATAGTCTGTATCCGCTGCAGCATTGGCCGGAACTGTTTGCCAAGCAAAAACTGGTGCTGCGCGTTGACCCCGGTTACGGACTTGGCCACCATGCCCATGTTAAAACCGGCGGACCGGAAGCCAAATTCGGCCTGGCACTGAATGACCTTCCGGCGTTTGTTGCCGCGGCCAAAGCAATCAAAGCGGAAATTACGGTATTGCACGCGCATGTGGGCAGTGGCGTAAGTGATAACCGGCATTGGGTGCAATTGTTTTCCCAACTGGCGCAGTACGCCGATGACATCGGCACCGTGAAAGCCATCAACCTCGGTGGCGGGCTGTCCGTGCCTTATTCCGATAATGACGCGTTGTTCGATACCGAAGCCTTGGCGCAGGCATTGCTAGAAAGCAAAGCGCAGTGGCCACAGTACGCCCTCTGGATGGAGCCCGGCCGTTATTTGGTTGCGCAAGCGGGCGTTCTGTTGACGCAAGTCACTCAGGTGGTCGATAAGCTGGGCATTCGCCGTATCGGCTTGGATGCCGGCATGAATGCCTTGATGCGGCCAGCGCTGTACCAATCCAAACACCGCTTCGTGAATCTCAGCCGACCGATGCAGAACCTGCAACGGGTGGATGTGGTCGGGCCTATTTGCGAATCCACCGATGTGCTGGCGCATGGCGTCGGACTTCCCAAAGACAGTGCCGAGAACGATGTCATTCTCATTGATACCGCCGGCGCCTATGGCTTCGTCATGGCCAATCAATACAATCAACGCGCGTTGCCGCGCGAGGTAATTTTCGATGTCTGATTATGTGTTTAATCGTTCCACAGTGCGCGAATTCCGTTTCGTCGGTTGCCAATTCAATGCCGAGTCCGGAACGGCACGTTTGGATTATGCCCTCGATGACGGCCCGGTGTTTTCCGAGAGTCTGGTTTTTCCAGGTGCGCCGTTCGTATTGGATGCCACTCGCGCCAATGCAGTGCAAGCGGCACTGCAGACGCTGCACTTGATTGCCGGTGTCAGTTATTACAAGGCCGCCGCGCCGGAAACCCTGAAAATCGAGAGCTATGCCATAGATGTTGAAACGGCGGCCTTTTTAACTTCGGTCTATGAAAACGGTTTGGGTGAGTTCGCTTATCGAAACGGATTGCAATTGCGCGGCAAAATCCGCTTTCCTTCTTCGGCAACGAAAGCTGTGTCAGCGCCTGATGCCGGACTTTCCCGACACGCGTTAGTGGCCATCGGCGGCGGCAAGGATTCCTTAGTGTCGATCGAAGCGTTGCGCCGGATGGCGATGGCTCAAACGGTCACGTGGATAGGCTCGGCCCCGTTGATCCGCTCCTGCGCGGAGCGCACCGGCTTGCCGTTATTGAACATCCAACGCCAGCTGGCGCCGGAATTGTTCGCCATGAATGCGCAAGGCGCGCTCAATGGCCATATTCCAGTAACGGCGGTGAATTCAGCCATCCTGGTGTTGGCGGCTTTGTTGCAGGGTGCAGATC
>JAHEBG010000142.1 GCA_024642445.1 Gammaproteobacteria bacterium
ACCGCCAAAGCCGCTTCAATGCTGGCGTATGGCGCTCTGCAAGGCGAATTCCATAGTTGTAGCTGAGCTCTTCGCCAAGCTGAATATCACGTAAAGCCTCGATGATAATCCGGTCTTTTGCCGGATCGCCGGAGGCATCCTCCACGTGTGAGGACTCGCAATTCGGATCGCAGCTATGGTTTATCCAACGGGCATCGTTGGCATTCAAGTTGCCGTCGATGACAAAATCTTCATTGAGCGTAAACAGGAAGGTGTGCCCGGTTTCATCTTCGCCGTCGTAGGCGGCATCCACTTCTTCGTGGGTACGCAACAAGCCACCGTATTCGATGATGAACTCGCCCTTTTTGATGGTTTTTTTGGCAAAAACGCCGGTGCCGTGAATTTTTGAACGACGAACTTGGATTTTATTGCTCATAACATTCCCGAAGTGACCCGCTATTGTGGCCAAGATTGCCGGCATTGCCAAGCGTTGATTGCGATTGAACGCTAAATACAGTACAATTTTGGTCCACTATTGGAGCTTGCCATGCGCCTATCCTCGGAATCGTTTTACCCACAGCAAGCCATCCCCGGCGAATATGCGTTCGCAGTCATCGCTGAGCCCGGCCCGATTGCCCTTTCACAGAACCGCAATCCGCACCTGGCCTGGCGTGATGCGCCGGAAGCGACGCGCAGCTACGCGTTGATTGTGCATGACCCCGATGTCCCCAGCGTGGGCACCGATGTCAATCAAGCCGGCAAAACGGTTGCTGCCTCTCTGCCACGGGTTGATTTCACGCATTGGCTGCTCGCCAATATTCCGGCATCGGTCACCGAAATCCAAGCCGGCGCCTTCAGCGACGGCGTTACCGCCAAAGGTAAAGCCGACAGCGGAAAGCTTGGCACGCAACAGGGTTTGAACGATTACACCGGATGGTTTGCCGGCGATACCGACATGGCCGGCAACTATCTGGGCTATGACGGCCCCTGCCCGCCTTGGAACGATGAACGCATGCACCACTATGTGTTTACCCTGTACGCATTGGATATCGAGGCGCTGGAGCTGCCCGTAAACTTCAACCGTCAGGATCTGCTTGCGGCCATGCAAGGGCATGTGCTTTCCGAAGCCAGCCTGACCGGCCGCTACACCCTGAACCCTTCTGTAGCCTATTAAGCATGTTACGGGTAACCAAACTGACCGACTACGCCACCGTGCTGTTGGCGGCGCTGGCGAAATCGCCTGGCCGCATTCACAGCGCCAGCGAACTGGCAGAACAAGCCAAGCTGGAATTGCCGACGGTGAGCAAGGTACTGAAACCCTTGTCACGCGCCGGCTTGGTGGAAGCCTTCCGTGGCAGCCAGGGCGGCTATCGCTTGGCTAAACCGGCCGGCCAGATTTCACTGTATGCCGTGGTTGAAGCCATGGAGGGCCGTTTGGGCATGACCGAATGCAGCGGCGAGCACAGCACCTGTGCGCATGAACCGCATTGCGGCATTCAAGGCCATTGGCAAAAAATCAACGACGTCATCGCCAATGCCCTGCAGGCGGTATCCATCGACGAACTGGGCGGCAAACCGCGCAAATCGATTCCCTTGGCAATGGCAAAGGCATGAACATGGCCACCGAACGTACCGAAATTGAACGGCAACTGGAGCGGCGCTACGATGCCGGCTTCATTACCGATATTGAAAGCGACACGCTTCCGCCCGGACTGAACGAAGACGTGGTGCGTTTCATCTCGGCCAAGAAAAACGAGCCGGAATGGCTGACCGAATGGCGCCTGAAAGCCTACCGGCATTGGCTGACCATGACGCCGCCGACCTGGGCCAAGTTGAATATCGCACCGATCGACTTCCAGGCCATCAGCTATTTTGCCGCGCCCAAAAAGAAATATGCCTCGCTGGATGAAGTGGATCCGAAGCTGCTGGAAACCTACGACAAACTCGGGGTTCCCCTGCACGAGCGCGCACGCTTGGCCGGCGTTGCCGTGGATGCGGTATTCGACTCGGTTTCGGTGGGCACCACCTACAAAAAAGAACTGGCGGAAAAAGGCATCATTTTCTGTTCGTTCTCGGAAGCCGTTCACGAACACCCCGAATTGATTCAACAATACCTGGGCTCGGTGGTTCCCCCGGGCGATAATTATTTCGCGGCGCTGAACTCAGCGGTTTTTTCCGACGGCAGTTTCGTGTTCATTCCCAAAGGCGTGCGCAGCCCGATGGAGCTGAGCACCTATTTCCGCATCAATGCCCGCGATACCGGGCAGTTCGAGCGCACCTTGATCGTGTGCGAAGACGATGCCTATGTGTCGTATCTGGAAGGCTGTACCGCACCGATGCGCGATGAAAACCAATTGCACGCAGCGGTGGTGGAACTGGTGTGCCTGGAACGTGCGGAAATCAAATATTCCACGGTCCAGAATTGGTACCCCGGCGATGAAAACGGCGTGGGCGGCATATACAATTTCGTGACCAAACGCGGCGAGTGCCGTGGCAACAGCAGCAAGATTTCGTGGACGCAGGTGGAAACCGGCTCAGCCATCACCTGGAAATACCCCAGCTGCGTACTTCTGGGCGACAACTCCACCGGCGAATTCTACTCGGTTGCGCTCAGCCACCATTGCCAGCAAGCCGATACCGGCACCAAGATGATTCACGTGGGCCGCAACACCAAGAGCAAGATCATCGCCAAAGGCATCAGTGCCGGCCGTGGCCAGAACACCTACCGCGGCTTGGTAAAAATAGAAGCCAGCGCCGATGCCGCACGCAATTACACCCAATGCGATTCACTGCTGATCGGCAAACGCTGCGGCGCGCACACCTTTCCGTACATCGAAGTCAAAAACCCGAGTGCAGTCCTGGAACACGAGGCCACCACCTCGAAGATTTCCGATGACCAATTGTTTTATTGCCGGTCCCGCGGCATCGATGAAGAAAACGCGGTGTCGATGATCGTCGATGGCTTCTGCAAACAGGTGTTCAAGGAACTGCCGATGGAATTTGCGGTGGAAGCCAAGAAACTGCTGGAAGTAAGCCTGGAAGGCGCTGTCGGATAACCTTTTTAAACGAGAACCCCATGTTAGAAATCAAAAATCTGCACGCCTGCGTTGGCGGCAAAGAAATCCTCAAAGGTTTCAACCTTACGCTTGAAGCCGGCAAGGTGCATGCCATTATGGGCCCGAACGGCGCCGGTAAATCCACGCTGGGTTATGTGCTGTCCGGCCGCGAAGGCTATGAAATCACCTCCGGCGAAGTGCTGTTCAACGGCACCAACATTGCCGAACTGGAACCGGAAGAGCGCGCCGCGCTGGGTATTTTTCTGGCCTTCCAGTATCCGGTGGAAATCCCCGGCGTGAACAACACCTACTTCCTGCGCACGGCATTGAATGCCCAACGTAAAGCCCGCGGCGAAGAAGAGCTCGATTCCATGGCCTTTCTGAAGCAGGTGCGCCAGAAACTTTCGGTGCTGCACCTGAAAGACGAATTGCTGCACCGCGCAGTCAACAGCGGCTTTTCCGGCGGCGAGAAAAAGCGCAATGAAATATTCCAACTGGCGCTGCTGGAGCCGAAACTGGCTATCCTCGATGAAACCGATTCCGGCCTCGACATCGACGCCATGAAAGCCGTGGCCGACGGCGTCAACCATATGCGCAGCCCGGAACGCTCGTTTCTGGTGATCACCCACTACCAGCGTCTGCTCGATTACATCAAGCCCGATGTGGTGCATGTGATGCACGAGGGCCGGCTGATAGCGTCGGGTGGCCCGGAATTGGCGCTGCAACTGGAACGCGACGGCTATGCCGATTTGGCGGCAGGCGCACGCTGATGTCGGTCTTCATGGAAAGCCAGGCGGCGCTGTTCGCCGCACGCGAAAGCTCGGAACTGCCGCAAATCCTGCAGTGGCGGCAACAGGCCATGGCACAGGCCGAGCGCGTCGGCTTTCCCAACAATACCCGCGAAGGCTGGAAGCATTCGCCCCTACGCGCGCTGGCCAATAAACGATTCGGCGCCCAGCCTAAGCCCGCAAATGCCGACACCGCCAACCTGCCCCCTGCGCCGCGCGTGGTATTTGTTGACGGCCAGTACAGTGCAGCCGACAGCGATACCGGCACTCTGCAGGGGCTGCAGGTACAACGGCTTGCCGAGGTACTGAAGGGCGACGATGCGCGTGCTGCCGCCATACTCGGCCGTGAATTCCCTGACAACGAAGCACCGTTCGCCAGCCTGAATACGGCATTGGCCGAAGATGGCGTGTTGATTGATATCGGCAATGGCGTCAGCATTGATGAACATCTGCATGTGGTATTTCTGTATTCGGCCGAGCACAGCGAAGCCTCGTACGCACGCCATCGCAT
>JAHEBG010000143.1:0-1408 GCA_024642445.1 Gammaproteobacteria bacterium
TTTTTCGCGCTTACGTTGCTCCCGCTCTTCCGTTGCCTTGAGGTCATTCAGATAGTTCTGGAATGCGCGCTCGTTGGCGAACGGTTGCAGTTGCGCGCGGGGTTCGGCGGCAGTTGCGAGGCCGGTGGAGGTTAGAGCAACGAGCAACAGCAAGGCATTTTTCATAGCGTACTCTCGGCTGGGTTTAGCCTAGAGTTAGCAGAGCATTCGCTTAAACGCAAATTACAGCCCGTACATCGGTTATGTGACGTTTATGTTGGCCGGCAGACTCAATGCTTTTTGGGCGCGGCAGCCATCAACTTATCGGTGTAGGCAATGCCAACGGCAGAAAGAATAAACACACAGTGGATGATGGTTTGCCAAAGTACGCCGGCTTCGGTGTAGCGCGAGCCTTCGGCACCTAAATTGCCAATATCAATAAACGTTTTTAGCAGGTGAATGGAGCTGATGCCAATGATGGCCATGGCCAGCTTAACTTTCAATACGCTGGCATTAACGTGACTGAGCCACTCCGGCTGATCGGGGTGATTCTTGAGGTTAAGCCGAGAAACAAAGGTTTCATAGCCGCCCACTATCACCATCACCAGTAGATTGGAAATCATCACCACATCGATTAGGCCAAGGACATACAGCATAATCAGCTGTTCGGTAAGCGTCGTGGCGTGTGAAATCAGGTGCCAAAGTTCCTTCATGAACAACACCACATACACGCCCTGTGCCAAAATCAAGCCCAGATAAAGTGGCAATTGCAGCCAGCGCGAGCTGAAAATCAGGCGTTGCAGAGCATTCAAAGAATGCGGTGTGTTTTCGTTCATGGCTGTGTTCTGTATTAACCGCGCTTCATTGCGCTGAAGAATTCATCGTTGGATTTGGTGGTTTTCATTTTGTCGAGCATGAATTCCATGGCCGCCATTTCGTCCATTGGATGCAGCAGCTTGCGCAGGATCCAGATCTTCTGAAGCATGTCCGGATCAATCAGCAGATCTTCGCGACGGGTGCCGGAACGGTTGATGTTGATGGCCGGGAACACGCGTTTTTCAGCAATGCGGCGATCCAGATGCACTTCCGAGTTGCCGGTGCCTTTGAACTCTTCGTAAATCACCTCGTCCATCTTCGAGCCGGTATCCACCAGCGCGGTGGCAATGATGGTCAGCGAGCCGCCTTCTTCCACATTACGTGCAGCACCAAAGAAACGTTTTGGACGGTGCAGGGCGTTGGCGTCGACACCGCCGGACAACACTTTACCGGAGCTTGGCACCACCATATTGTAGGCGCGTGCTAGGCGGGTGATGGAATCGAGCATGATGACCACATCGCGTTTGTGTTCCACCAGACGCTTGGCGCGCTCAATCACCATTTCGGCGACCTGCACATGACGGGCCGCCGGCTCATCGAAGGTCGAGGAAAT
>JAHEBG010000143.1:1508-4320 GCA_024642445.1 Gammaproteobacteria bacterium
AAAGCAAAGGTCACATCCTGGCGGCGCATGCGCGCAACGCCTTCATGCAGATTGAGCTGCTCGGCCATTTCCAGCAGCTTGCCCATCGGCATGCGCTTCAGTTCGGTCAGGCTGTAACTTGGGAAATCCGCCGGCAGTTGCGGCGGCTGGTAAGCCGGCCGTTCTTCACTGGAATCGCCGTCTTGACGTGGGCGGTCACGGTCACGGTCGCGGAAACGGTCATTACGGTTAGCGTGCCGGTCGCGGCGATTGTTGTGGTGATGGCGCGGACGTCCGTCATGCCCTTGGCTGCTGCTATCCGGCGAGCGCTCGGCAGAGGCGCCATGCTCACGGCCACCGCTATCGGCGTTTTCTGCAGGCGCTTGCGCCGCGGCTGCGGGCTGCGGTGCGGGCGGCTCAACCACCACAGTCACTTCAGCCGGTGCGGCCTTGGCTTTCGGGGTTTTGCTGACGCGGGGTTTACGGGGTTTTTTGACGACGGCATCGTCGGAGGTATTTTCGTTTTCTGACACAGGGGATTCCTCGCAAGTGCGAGTTAGGGAGAAGGGAATAAGAGAAGAAATTCAGGCGGCGCGATGCGCATTCGCCTAGTAAAGTACCACTGTTGCCCGATCAGGGCAAGTCTCCGGCGGGTAGATGCCGCCGGAGCGAGGGAAGCGCTATCAGATATTGCTGTCGACAAAGGCTGCCAACTGGGCTTTACCTACGGCGCCGACTTGGGTGGCTTGCACCTTGCCGTCTTTGAACAGCATCAGGGTGGGAATGCCACGAACAGCAAATTGACGGGGCGTTCCTGGGTTCTGATCGATATTGATTTTCACCACTTTTACCTTGCCTTCATGGCTGTTGGCAATGTCATCCACCAAAGGGCCAATCATTTTGCAGGGGCCGCACCATTCGGCCCAGAAATCGACCAATACCGGGGTGGAAGAATTCAAAACGTCGGCATCAAAGCTGGCGTCGGTGACATGCTGGACTTTATCGCTCACAAAAGGGCTCCTGAAAGGGGGTAGAACGTGCGGGCACGGGCTTTAGGGTAGAATAGGGGCGATACCTGTAATTTCAACCAAAACGCCCCCTATCTCTTACACGCAGTGTGCGCTGTCCGAAGGCGTATTGCAAGCGGAACGCCCTCCGCGGAACCCCATAAATGACCGATAAAGCACTGACCGACATAGCATTTTCGAATTTCGATTTAACCCCTTCGCTACTTCAAGGGCTTGAGCAGGCCGGCTTTTCCCGATGCACCCCGATTCAGGCCATGACCCTTCCGTTTGCCTTGCAAGGGCGCGATGTGGCAGGGCAAGCACAGACCGGCACCGGCAAGACCTTGGCCTTCCTGATTGCCTGTATTAACCGCCTGTTGACCAAGCCGGCACTGGCCAACCGAAAAGCCGCTGACCCGCGCGCCATGATTTTGGCGCCCACCCGCGAGCTGGCCATACAAATAGCCAAGGATGCCGAACAGTTCGGCGCTCGACTTGGCCTTAAATTCGCGCTGGTGTACGGCGGCGTGGATTACGACAAGCAACGCAGCATGCTCGAGCAGGGCTCGGATGTCATTATCGCCACCCCGGGGCGCCTGATTGATTATGTCAAACAGGGCGTGGTGTCATTGCATGCCTGTGAAGTCTGCATTCTTGACGAAGCTGATCGCATGTTTGATTTGGGTTTCATCAAAGATCTGCGTTATTTGCTGCGTAAACTGCCCATCCGTGAAGAGCGTCAGACCCTGCTGTTTTCGGCCACGCTCAGCCACCGTGTGTTGGAGTTGGCCTACGAACATATGAACGATCCGGAAAAGTTGTCGGTGGAAACCGAAACCGTTACCGCGGCGCGCGTACGGCAACTGCTGTATTTCCCGGCCATGGAAGAAAAACTGCCACTGCTGATCGGCTTGCTGTCGCGTGTGCAAGACGGCCGCAGCATGGTGTTCGTCAACACCAAAGCCTGGGTTGAGCGCGTAGCACGCGCCCTGGAAAAGGCGCATTACCGTGTTGGCGTGCTGTCCGGCGATGTGCCGCAGAAGAAGCGGCAATCCCTGCTGTCACGCTTCCAGCGCGGCGAGCTTGAAATCCTGGTGGCCACCGACGTTGCCGCCCGCGGCTTGCACATCGACGATGTCAGCCATGTTTACAATTTCGATCTGCCGTTCGATGCCGCCGATTACGTGCACCGCATTGGCCGGACCGCGCGCTTGGGTGCCGAAGGTGACGCCATCAGTTTCGCCTGTGAGCTGTATGCCCAAGGCTTGCCCGATATTGAAGCCTATATTGAACAGAAAATCCCGACCGCACCGGTAACTTCAGAGCTTCTTGAGGCCATACCACGGCAAGCCTTGGCGCCAATGGCGGCCGGTGAAAGCATTACCGATATTTTCAACGAAGTACGTGCCAATGCTCCTGCCGACAAGCGCGGAGCAAAGCCCTCGCGCAGCGGTCCGCGTTCCTCGACCAAGCCGCAGGGGCAACGTGCCTCCGGTGAACGTTCTGGAAACAGCGCACCACGTCCGCCACGTACGGCGGCACCGCCTGCCGGTACTGAACAAGCGGGCAATGACGCCGGCACCCGCAAACCGCGCCGTCGTCGTAAGCCGTCTGAATCCAAGGCACCTTCATCTGTACCTGTAGTGGCATCTGTCCCGCCGGCCAGCAAGCCGTCGGCATTGCAGCGCCTGGGCAGCCGGATAAAATCTTTGTTCGCCCCCTCGAATCCACGGCCGTAATACGGCACACTACTAGGGTAAAGCTTCAACAGGGAAAACCATGACGCTTTTGCGTTTCGATAATGTCAGCAAGAAATACCCGGGCGG
>JAHEBG010000144.1 GCA_024642445.1 Gammaproteobacteria bacterium
ATGATTTCGCCCAATCAACATTCTGTTCGTTCTGTTCCGCCATTGCCAAGGCCGCCCACGCCATCGACAACGAGGGGTCGAGCTGCAATGCGCGTTCGGCAGCAGGCACTACCATGCCGTTGTAATCGCGATCCACAATACCCCAGCTTTCAACAACAGCAGCAACGGCGGCCAGGCCTTCCCAACCGCGTGCGAAATTCGGGTCCATCTGTACCACTTGTTCGAACAAACGGACACTTTCTTTCAGATCACTTCGGGCGATGAACAGTTCACGCGCTTTAAGGTACATTTCATAGGCGGGCAGATTGTCGGTGTCGGCGCGGACGGTAACGGATTTTCCTGCATTTTTATCGCGGATCGTGCCACGCACCTGGTTGACGATGGTGTTGGCAATTTCATCTTGAATTTTGAAAATATCGGCCAACTGTCGATCATAGGTTTCCGACCACAGATGCCGATCGTTGCTTGAATCAATCAGCTGTGCGGTAATCCGCACCTTGTCGCCTTGTTTGCGGACACTGCCTTCAAGGATGTACTTGACCTTTAAATCCTTGGCTATGGCGGAAGAGCCTATATCGCTACCTTTATAGGCAAACGATGAAGTTCGTGATGCGACACTTAAGCCATCGACACGAACCAGCACATTCAGCAACTCTTCGGAGATGCCATCCGAGAAGAATTCGTTATTCTTGTCTTCCGACATATTCACAAACGGCAATACCGCAATGGACCGAGGATTGATTGCCGACTGAATCTTCGCGACATTCGCGGAGACTTGTTGCGTGGTTTGTACCACCAGAGTAGCTTCGCGCTCCGGCGCCAAATAAAATTTATCGAACCCGAAAAATGCCAAGGCAACGGCAAACAGCACCAGAATGCTGCGCTCCATTTTCTGTGCGGTTTGCGGCGCAATGGATTGCTCAGCAGGGATTTGGCTGTCTCGTTTCAAGCCGTCAGGGGTAAGTTCGAAAATCCATGCAACCACCAATGCCGGAATAAAGCCGATGGCCAACATATACACCATGGCTTTCAATACCCATGCGGGCGTATCGAAAATGGGCAGAAGCGTTTCGGATACCTGCAATACCAGCCACGCCCCGACCAGATACAAACCGGCCATGCGGATTACATTGCGGCGCTTAAGTTCGGCAATAAAACTCATGGTACTACTCCAGAAGCCGCGTTTTTGCCTTGACCTATTGCGCGTAAGTTTTCCAGAACATTGCGGTTGACCTGCTGCAGATCACTCAGCGCTGTCTGGTTATCGGCAAAACGCACCTGCAACGCGGGCACCAAGCGCGGCTCAGCTTTCAAGGCCTCTGCTGCGGCCCGAATCTTTTCGGCAGGTAAATCCAAAGTGCAGGGGTAGTCGAGTTGCTTTTCAATGGCGATGTAGTCAAGCTCGGGTGCTTCACGATCACCGCAGCGCAGGAGTAGGGCTTCCTGGATAGGGGCCGATACAATCTCGCGGAACAAGCGGCGGTATTCCGAATTCTTTGTGCGAAGCGAAAACTCCTCCATGAAGGCTGTTGTGAACAGTTGCACCGCCGTTTCGCGAAGGGCGCGATTGGAAACCAGCCCTATGGTGCCGGTGGAAACCAGCTCATCGAACGTTGCCCGGTAGCGGGTGTAATCCTTGTACTGAGTTGCACGATAGGCGCTGATCACAAATGCCTCGTCCGACAGCATAATATCGCCCGCCATGGCATCCAGCACACGCCGCTGATTTGCGTTGGTTTGGCGATTGTAGTTGATGGTCGATTCGTAGCCCCAGGCTTCCTTTCGTAAGTCGTCGGTCAACCGTTCGGTATAATCGACCGCTTGCCGTGCACTTGCCCTGTCCTCATTCCAATTCGATACCTGAATGCCAAGAAAAACACCGCTCACCAACAAGATGAATTCAATGACAATCGCTGTCCAATTTTGCGCTTTCAGATTTTGTGATAGGCGGCGCAGGATCATGGTTTGATATCCGTGGTTTCCGGGCATTTTTGGCCGTCAAAGCGCGAGATCTCAGCGCACATTGCTCTGGCGCTCTCGAGCAGGTTGCGCGTCCATTCAACCTGGGCAATCGTGGAAACGTTGTTTTGGATGGCGTTGGCTACGTAGCCCGAATTCGCCGATAGTGCCGGCAAATCGTAGTCTACGCGCGTTTGCCGAGGACTGGCGGGATCGAAGATGGCGCGCTCACCCGCAAATGTGCGCCCCTCATTGCGTGCTACAAGTCGGGCGCGCACGTAATCTATCTGTCGTTCAACCCAACCGATCTGCGCAATGTAGGCCGACACCGCCTCGCGCATGCGCGGATCGCCGAGTTCGGAATACAGCCCCGTGTTGATCAGCTCGTCGTACACGGCACGTGGAGGTGCAACCGCAGGTGCATATTGCAGGGAGTCGAGGGCCTTGGCCATGTCTGCAGGATCGGCGCCCTGCCAATCGTTATCCGAAAGCCTTCGCAGCGCCTCTGTCCGCAGTTCGGCCTCCTGCGTGATGATTGCAATCCGATGTTCTAGGTAGGTGATAGCAGCCTCACTCTCCGCATGCAGACGGGACAGCGCGGCACTGCGATGTGCGTCCAGCTGGCGCTCCTCATTCCAGTTTGCCACTTGAATTCCAAAAAATACACCAATAACCAGCAGAACAAACTCAATGGTGATAGCCGTCCAGTTTTGTTCTTTTAATGATAGCGATAGGCGGCGCAGGATCATGGCGTTCTGCTCTTGTATGCTGGCATATTGCCGAAATTCGGAATTGGATTGCGTCGTAGCGTAAAGCCCTATATTGGAATGCGACTCTTATGGTTCAATCTATCACCAAAAGGCCTTTTTATCATTAAATCGAAGCCGCTTGGCAGCGTCAACCCAGAAAATCTCTTAGGTCTGGCAATGCCCACACCATGCGCCGGCACGGTTGTTTAATCGCGAATCACGCAATGGGCGGCCACATTTTTTGCAGGGCTCGCCTTCGCGGCCGTAAACATCCAACTCTTGTTCGAAGTAGCCGGGCTCGGAATCGGGGTTGATGAAATCGCGCAAGGTAGTGCCCCCGCGCTCAATGGCATGCGCCAGAATGGCTTTGGCGGCTTGTGCCAGTTTTTCGTAGCGTGCCTTGCTCAATGAGCCGGCTTGGCGTAGCGGCGAAATGCCGGCACGGAACAGGCTCTCGGCAGCGTAAATGTTGCCCACGCCCACCACCACGGATTGATCCATCAAAAAACTTTTTATCGCTGTGCTACGGCCACGGCTGCGTTCAAAAAGATAGGCGCCGTTAAACGCCTCTGAAAGTGGCTCCGGACCCAGTTTTTGCAATAGCGGATGCACTTGTCCCGGCGGTTGCCACAGCAAGCAGCCGAATCGTCGCGGATCGGTAAAACGGATGATGCGGTTGCCGCTGAGCACTATGTCCACATGGTCGTGTTTACCGGCTGCCGTTTGGGCCTTCAGCACCCGCATGCTGCCCGACATGCCCAGATGCCACAAAGCGCTGCCGGCCTGGGTGTGCATCAGCAGGTATTTGGCACGGCGTTCAATGCCAAGGATTTTCTGGCCCGGCAACTGGGCAACTATGTCATAGGGAATCGGCCAGCGCAGTGAATCCCTTCGCAGTACCACATGGGTAATGCGCTTGCCCACAATGTGTGGCGCCAAGCCGCGGCGTGTGGTTTCAACTTCGGGCAATTCGGGCATGGGGTGGCCGGTTTTCGGTTCAACGGGGTTTACGCTACCATACATCAGAGCGTGTGAATCGCACACAGGAATCCCAATATGACCGACATCTACCCGGTTCCACCCGAATTTGCGGCCGTTGCAAATTTGACCACTGAAACTGCCGAAGCCATGCACCTGCAGGCATTGCAGGATCCGGATGCGTTCTGGCGTGCCCAAGCCGGAAGTCTGCAGTGGTCAAAGCCGTTCACAACGGTCAAGAACGTCAGCTTCCGGCGCGAAGATTTCCGCATTCGATGGTTTGAAGACGGCGAATTGAATGTGGCGGTGAACTGCCTGGACCGTCATCTGGCCACGCATGCCGATAAAACCGCCTTGATTTGGGAATCGGACGACCCGCAAACGCCGTCTCGTGCCATCAGCTTCGCTGAACTGCATGCACAGGTGTGCCAATTGGCGAACGCACTGGAAAATCTGGGTGTGGCCAAAGGTGACCGCGTAACCCTGTATCTGCCGATGATTCCGGAAGCGGCGGTGGCCATGTTGGCGTGCGCCCGAATCGGCGCCGTGCATTCGGTGGTGTTTGCCGGATTTTCACCGGAAGCCATAGCTTCACGCATTGAAGATTGCGGCAGCAAGCTGGTGATTAC
>JAHEBG010000145.1 GCA_024642445.1 Gammaproteobacteria bacterium
GCCATCGTTTCAAGAATTGGCCAAGGGTACAAACTGTTCGGATGACTGACGAAATCAACCGTTTGGACTTTTTCAATTATTTGTTTACTTTAATAAGAAAACGGCCCGGGTTAACCGGGCCGTCAGGCTTGTAGCTTTTGGTTTTTAGATGCCAAGTCAATGCATTAGTGGCATTTGGTACTTGGGTTTGGGTTAATCGACATCACCTTGTTGTCCAAGATATCGACCATAACGCATTGCTTTGTCTTGCTGTTGTAGTAGGTCTTGAAGGTATCTTCGCCGCTCTCTTTGCCATCCACCAGTGTGAAACCGCGCTGATAGAATTTTTCGTCAGCACTGTTTTCCGAGCTACCCACAATATCGGACACTTTGACATTGCCAGAAGTTGCCGCAGCGGGCTTGGCTGCGCCGCCTGGTTTACCGCATTTAGGGCTCTGGGTTGGACTGACCGAGATGACTTTATTGTCCATGATTTCGAGCCTGATGCATTGGTTTGAGCGGCTGTTGAAATACGTTTTGAATGATTCACCGCCGCTGTCTTGTCCATCGACCAGCATGAACCCGCGCTTGAACAGTTTATCGTCAGCGCCGTTCTCTGTGCTGCCGCGAATATCTGAAACATTGACCTTGCCCGATGCTGCCGATGCCTTTTCAAGCGCGGCAAAAGATAAAATGGTGAATGCCACGGAAACCAAGGCGATTTTTGAAATTGTTTTCATGACTGCTGTCCTTTGAAATTAAGGGGAGAAACCGAGCACGGGAATGGACGCCAATGCCAGCAAATGCAGTATAGCTGATTGTTTGAAAAAGGAAGCGTTATAGGCCGGGTTTAAACAGCTACGCATGACATCCTGCCGGACCCGATATTTCACTCAAAACGCCGCTTGCAGGGCATCCATCAGCCGTTCTACGGCAATCACTTCCATATCGCCGAACTGCCCGCGTTTTGGGGCATTGGCTTTGGGAACAATGGCGCGCTTGAAGCCGTGCATGGCGGCTTCCTTCAAGCGCTCCTCGCCATTGGGAACCGGCCGGATTTCGCCCGACAACCCGACTTCACCGAAGGCCACGGTTTTCTCGGCCAAGGGCCGGTCCTTCAGTGACGACAATACCGCCAACAGCACCGGCAAATCCGCGGCGGTTTCCTGCACACGAATACCGCCCACCACGTTAACGAACACGTCTTGGTCGTACACGCCAATGCCGCCATGGCGGTGCATCACTGCCAACAACATGGCTAATCGGTTTTGCTCAAGGCCCAAGGTAACCCGGCGTGGATTCGGCATCGGCGACTGATCGACCAAGGCCTGCACTTCCACCAACAGAGGGCGGGTGCCTTCGCGGGTGACCAACACCACACTGCCCGGCGCGGCTTGACTGTGCCCAGACAGGAAAATTGCGGACGGATTGGCCACTTCTTTCAGGCCTTTGTCGGCCATGGCAAATACACCTAACTCGTTGACCGCACCAAAACGGTTTTTGAAGGCACGTAGCAACCGGAAGCGCGAACCGCTTTCACCTTCAAAATACAGCACCGCATCCACCATATGTTCCAGCACACGCGGGCCGGCAATGCCGCCCTCTTTGGTGACATGGCCAACCAGAAACACCGATGTGCCGGTTTCCTTGGCAAAGCGTACCAAGCGCGCGGCGCATTCCCGCACCTGGCTCACCGAACCGGGCGCGGCACTGAGCGCTTCACTCCAAAGGGTTTGAATCGAATCGGCGACGATAATGCGCGGCTTTGCGGTTTGGCAGTGCGCGATGATTTTTTCTATGGAGGTTTCGGCCAATGCCATCAAGGCATCACGGTTCAAATCCAAGCGCTGGGCCCGGCCGGCAATTTGCCCCAGACTTTCTTCGCCGCTGATATACAGCGCAGGCTGGTGCGCCGCCATACTGGCCATGGATTGCAGCAAAAGCGTGGATTTACCGATGCCGGGATCGCCACCGATCAGAACCACCGAACCCTCGACCAGACCACCGCCCAGCACCCGATCGAGTTCATTCAAGCCGGTGGCAATACGTACTTGGCTTTCACCGGAAACGTTTTTCAACGCCGTGATTTTGGCTTCGGTCTGCCCGGCATACCCGGCACGTGCCGGTTTGGCGGCTGCGGCAGCCACTGCCACTTCGGTAAGGGTATTCCATTGCCCGCAATCGCCGCATTGGCCTTGCCACTGGCCATACGATGCGCCGCAATCATTGCAGACATAGGCGGATTTAGTTTTTTTCATCAAGGCCATGGCAACAGTTTACCTTGTTGCCAGCTTAGGGCGCGGGCTTTCGAACTATGCGTGAATAAGCGGCCACCACAGCCACCACCACCAGGCCTAGCAACGCACCAAACACGCCATTGATGGCGCCGGTAACCGCCCATGAGGCCAGGGTAAATGCATGCCCCGCCGCCTCAACCCAATGATGCAGCAACGCAATGTTGTGGGTGATGATGCCACCCCCCACCAAAAACATGGCCGCTGTGCCAGCCACCGAAAGGAAATGCATCAGCTTCGGTGCCAGCCAAAGCAGAAAGCGGCCAAGCCGGAGCCCTATGGCGTGCAATGCGCCTTTGGCCTGACGCTTCATAAGAAACAAACCGACATCGTCCAGCTTGACTATGGCCGCGACAAATCCGTACACCCCCAAGGTCATCAAAAGCGCTACGGCAGTAAGCGCACCAATGCGCACATTCAGGCTGGATGCGGCCACTGCACCCAAGGTAATCACGATGATTTCGGCAGACAAAATGAAATCGGTACGGATTGCGCCTTTGATCTTGTCCTTTTCGAACTGCACCAGATCCACGGATGGGTTGCTGGCGGCTTCAATCAAGGCCTGATAATGGCCTTCGTCTTCACTGGCCTTGTGCAGGAATTTATGCGCCAGCTTTTCTGCGCCTTCAAAACACAGATAGGTACCGCCAACCAACAACAGCGGCACAATCAGCCACGGCGCAAAAGCACTGATCAGCAGTGCCGAAGGCACCAGGATAAGCTTGTTCAGCAATGACCCTTTGAACACCGCCCATACCACCGGCAACTCACGGTCCGGATCCACACCACGCACCTGCTCGGCATTCAAGGCCAGGTCATCGCCCAGCACGCCGGCGGTTTTCTTGGCCGCCACCTTGGTCATCACTGACACATCGTCCAGCAAGGTGGCGATGTCATCGATCAACGCGAGTAAACTGGATCCTGCCATGCAATGCTCCTGTTGGCGTGTGGCCAGTGTAGCCCAGCCGCTCGAAAAAAAAACCCGCTTGAGCGGGTTTAAGGTGGTGCCGAAAACAGGAATCGAACCTGCGACCCCCTCATTACGAATGAGATGCTCTACCAACTGAGCTATTTCGGCGCTGTGCCAATTTTACGGTTTTTGCCGGTTTAAGGCAATGAAACTCAATCGATCAGTTTGATGCGAAGCGCTTTCGGCAGGGCGAAAACCATGTTTTCCGGCTCACCGTCCAACTCGCGTACGGCGCCTGCGCCCAGGCCTTGCAGGTGGACAATGACTTCCTGTACCAGAACTTCCGGTGCCGAAGCGCCGGCAGTGACGCCAATCGTCTGTGCTCCCTTGAGCCATTCAGGAACGATGTCCTGAGCACCATCGATCAGAAAGGCACGTGCGCCATTTTTTTCGGCCAATTCGCGCAGACGGTTGGAGTTGGAGCTGTTGACCGAACCCACCACAAATACCAAATCGCATTGGCTGGATAGATCGCGCACGGCATCCTGACGATTCTGGGTGGCATAACAGATGTCGTCGTGACGTGGGCCCTGAATTTTCGGAAAGCGTGCGCGCAGGGCATCGATGACATCGCGGGTTTCATCTACCGACAGCGTGGTCTGGGTGGTGTACGCGAAGTGCTCAGGCTGGGATACCTCCAATGCTTGCACATCCTCGACATTCTCGACAAGGTAGATGTGGCCTTTGGCGCCTTGGCTCAGCCATTGGCCCATGGTGCCCTCCACTTCCGGATGGCCTTCATGACCGATCAGCACGACATCGCGGCCGGCACGGCAATGCCGCGTTACTTCGATATGCACTTTGGTGACCAATGGGCAAGTAGCGTCGAACACATTCAAGCCACGGGCCTCGGCTTCTCGACGTACCGCTTGGGATACGCCATGGGCGCTGAAAATAACGGTAGCACCGGCCGGCACTTCATCCAACTCTTCTACGAAAATCGCACCGCGCTCGCGCAGATCGTTAACCACAAACCGGTTATGCACCACTTCATGTCGGACATAGATCGGTGCGCCCAGCGATTCCAAAGCACGGTTGACGATCTCAATGGCGCGGTCAACGCCAGC
>JAHEBG010000003.1 GCA_024642445.1 Gammaproteobacteria bacterium
CGGTATGCATTTCACCGTCGTATTCAATCTCTTCATTGCCCTTTACTTCTACCACGGAACCGTCTTCCAATTCAAACCGGTAGGTGGTGTTCTCCAGATCCGACTCCTTGACCAGAACGCCTTGGAAGGCGGCCGGATTGAAACGGAACGTGGTGCAACCCTTCAGGCCCTGTTGGTGGGCATAGGTGTAGATGTCTTTGAACTCTTCGTACGGATAGTTGGTCGGTACGTTGGCCGTTTTCGAAATCGAGGAATCGATCCACTTCTGCGATGCGGCCTGGATATCCACATGTTCCTTCGGCGAGATGTCATCGGCAGAAACGAAATACTCCGGCAGCGCTGCATTCGGATCGTTGCTGTACGGCATGGCCTTGTCGTTCACCAAGCTGCGGTAGGCCAGCAGCTCATAGCTGTACACTTCCACTTTCTCTTTGGACTTCTTGCCTTCGCGGATGACATTGCGGCTGTAATGGTGCGCAAACGACGGCTCGATGCCGTTCGAGGCATTGTTGGCCAAGCTCAACGAGATGGTACCGGTAGGGGCGATGGAGCTGTGATGGGTGAAACGCGAGCCATTGGCGGCCATGGCTTCAACCAGTTCCGGCGCCACTTCGGCCACGCGCTGCATGTACCGCGAATATTTGGCGTGCAGCACTTTACCCTTGATGGTATCGCCTACTTTGTAGCCATCGCTGGCCATTTCAGGACGCTGACGCAGCATGGCGGCGCTTACCGTGAAGTCTTCCTCCATAATCGGCGCCGGGCCTTTTTCTTCGGCCAGAGCCAAGCCCACTTCCCAGCCGGCCAGCGCCATTTCGCGCGATACCGATTCAGTGAATGCCAGACTTTCTTTGGAACCGTACTTCATTTTGAGCATGGTTAGCGTACTGCCCAGACCCAAAAAGCCCATGCCGTGACGACGCTTGCGCATGATTTCCTGGCGTTGCTGTTCCAACGGCAACCCGTTGACTTCCACCACGTTGTCGAGCATGCGGGTGAACACGCGTACCACTTCTTTGTATTCTTCCCAATCGAACACGGCTTTGTCGGTGAACGGATCACGCACGAACAAGGTGAGATTGACCGAACCGAGCAGGCAGGCGCCGTACGGCGGCAACGGCTGCTCGCCGCAGGGATTGGTGGCACGGATGTTTTCACACCACCAGTTGTTGTTCATTTCGTTGACGCGGTCGATCAGGATGAAACCCGGTTCGGCGAAATCATAAGTGGATGCCATGATCCGGTTCCACAACTGACGGGCGCGAATCTGACCGTATATCTTGCAGGCCACCAAGCCGTCATCACGGGTAACGTAACCGGCGCTAACCGGCCAATCCCGCCAGACCACCTGTTTGGCATCGTTCAAATCCAGATCGCCCTGCTCTTTGGCGCTGATCGGAAACACCAACGGCCAGTCGCCGTCGTTGTTGACCGCATCCATGAAGCCGTCGGTGATCAGCAAAGACAGATTGAACTGACGCAAGCGGCCGTCTTCGCGCTTGGCACCGATGAATTCTTTAACATCGGGGTGCGACACGTCGAAGGTACCCATCTGGGCGCCACGACGCCCACCGGCGGACGACACAGTGAAACACATCTTGTCGTAGATATCCATGAACGACAGAGGACCGGAGGTGTGTGCGCCGGCACCCGACACATAGGCACCGCGTGGGCGCAGCGTGGAAAATTCATAGCCAATACCGCAACCGGCTTTCAGGGTCAGGCCGGCTTCATGCACTTTGTCCAGAATGCCGTCCATGGAGTCCGGGATCGAGCCCGATACCGTGCAGTTGATGGTGGAGGTAGCCGGCTTGTGCGCCAAGGCACCGGCATTGGAGGTAATGCGGCCGGCCGGAATGGCACCACGGCGCAATGCCCACAAAAACCGTTCGTTCCAATAGGACCTTTTTTCAACATCCGGCTCGGCTTCCGAGAGCGCCACGGCCACACGGCGGTAGGTATCGTCAATGGTGTTATCGACCGGCACGCCGTTTTTGGCTTTCAAACGGTACTTCTTATCCCAAATATCCAAGGAGGCCGGCTGCAAGGGCAAGGCGTCGGTTTCGGTGGATTGTGCGCTGGCCTTGACGGCTTCCAAGCGGGGTGTACTCATAAACAGCTTATCTCCCTGATAAATCGCTACTTTTCAGCACGAATGTGCCGCCCCGTACTACATCTTGGGGTTTATGGTTTTAAAAACACAAGATGTTGTGTTTCCTAATGGGTACATTACCCGTGTTAAAACCGGGTGTCAACACCAAATCTGCCGTAAGAATCTTGTTCATAATCCCTTAACGGTCAGATGGATAGACTGCTTTTACTGGCGTGAAACCGTGCGTGAATCCGCGCTTTTTTTCGCTTTGTTATACACTTCCGCCAACGGCATACTGCCCGAACGACCCTGAAGGACCTCGTATGACCTCTCGATTGCGCTTAATGGCATTTGCCACCCTGTGTGCCGCAACCGGTGCCTTGGCTGCTGGCCTGTATTTCACCCAGAAAACGGCGCAGCCGGCCAAAGCCGAGCCCATACCAGACTGGGGAATTCCCGCAGCGCAAGCCAGCCCGCCGGCCGGACAAACCCTGCCGACGCTGGCGCCAATGCTGGCAAAAGTCACACCATCGGTAGTGAATATCTACACTAAACAACGGGTTCGGGTGAACAATCCGATTGCCGACTTCTTCGGCGGCGGGCGAATTCCGCAGGAACGCATTTCGCAATCGCTGGGTTCGGGCGTGATTGTGGATGCCGCGCGCGGCCTGATTCTGACTAACAACCATGTGGTCGAAGGCGCCGATGAAGTCTCAGTCAGCTTGTCCGATGGCCGCACCTTCGAAGCGCAGCCCATAGGCTCCGATCCGGATACCGACATCGCCGTTATCCGCATTTCGGCTAAAAACCTGGTGGCGTTGCCGGTGGCCGACTCCAACAAATTGCGGGTCGGCGATTATGTGGTAGCGGTTGGCAATCCGTTTGGCTTAGGTCAGACGGTCACCTCCGGCATCGTCTCGGCGGTAGGCCGAAGTGGCCTGCAAGGCCTGGGCTATCAGAATTTCATTCAAACCGATGCCTCGATCAATCCGGGAAATTCCGGCGGCGCTTTGGTCAATCTCAACGGCGAATTGGTTGGCATCAATGTCGCCAGCTTCAACCCGCGCGGCAGCGCGGCTGGCAATATCGGTTTGGGCTTCGCCATACCTTCCTCATTGGCCAAAGAAATCATGCGGCAGTTGATGGCCTACGGTGAAGTACGTCGTGGCACCCTCGGCTTGGATGCCGAAACGGCACTGAACCCGAACGACCCGCTGGGCAAGGGCGCACGGGTGACCCGTATCTACCGCGGCAGCCCGGCGGAAGTCTCGGGCATTCGCCCGGGCGATGTCATCGTGTCGGCCAATGGCCAGCGCATAGACAGCAGTGACGCCTTGAGCAATATGGAAGGCTTGCTGCCATTGGGTGCGCCGGTACGTCTTGAACTGTTGCGCGACGGACAACGCCTGAGTATCAGTGCGCAACTGAAAGCTTCGCCGAAGGAACTGCAGGCCGGCGAACTGGATGCGCGATTACAGGGTGCGGTATTGATCGATACGCCGGATCGCTACCGTCAAACCGGAATCCGTGGCGTTATCGTCAGTAAAGTTGCGACCGGCAGCAGAGCCGAACGCAATGGCCTGGAAGCCGGCGATCGCATCCTTGTAGTCAATCGTCAATCCATCGTTGATTTAGCCGGCCTTCGAGCGCAACTTTCGCAAAACCCTCGCATATTGGAGTTAGGTCTGGCGCGGGGCAGGCAGTCGGGCTATCTGCAAATGCGTTAAAAACACGCGGTGTGCACGTCAAGGCGCGGTATCCTATGGTGATGAAAGCCATTAAAGCCATCAGCCTCGATTTAGACGACACCCTTTGGCCGATCTGGCCGATAATCGAGCGCGCGGAACAGCGTCTGCACGATTTTCTTGAACTGCACGCACCGGCGACGGCGCGCCAATTTCCCATTCCGGCCATGCGCACGGTGCGCGAACACATCGCGCAGGCACATCCGGAACTGGCCCACGACTTCACCGCACAACGCAAACTTTCGTTGCAGCATGCCTTTCATCTTTCCGGTGTTAGCGACGACCTGATTGAACCGGCATTCGATGCCTTTTTCCAAGCGCGCAATGATGTCGAATTTTATGACGACTGCCTGCCTGCATTGGAACGCCTGAGCCAACGCTTTCCATTGCTGGGCCTGACCAACGGCAATGCCGATCTGGACCGCACCGGCATTGGCCATTTTTTCGTTGGCTGCGTGTCTGCAAAATCGGTAGGTACGGCAAAACCGCACGGCCCTATTTTCGAAGCCGCCTGCCAGCAACTGCAATTGCAGCCGTCTCAAATCCTGCATGTGGGCGATGACCCCTGGCTGGACGTTCAAGGCGCGCAGTGGGCAGGATTGCACTCGGCCTGGATAAACCGGAACAATGCGGTCTGGCCGGACGAGCTGAAATGTGCCACCGTTTCCGTGACCACACTGGCTGAACTGGCCGACTATTTGGATACCCTACACACATGACTACTCGGCAAGCACCGCAAGGCATAAGCTTTACGCGAGACCCGCAATCAAAAGCATTGAAGTTGGTGTCCAGCACGCAGTACAGCGAATGGCTCACAGCACAATCCGAAGCGATGCGGCAGTGGCTGCAGAGCCAGAAATTCCAGGGAAAGCCCAGCCAGTTCTGTTTACTGCCCGAACACGGCGAAGCCGGGTATTCGGTGCTGGCCATTGTCGATGAAGACTCGCCATACAGCGTGGCGCATTTGCCGAAATTGCTGCCGAAATGCCACTACCACCGCTGCCCTGATGCGAACGCTGCGATCAGCAACGACCACCTGATGCTGGGTTGGGGTTTGGGCGCCTACCGCTTCGAGCGCTACCTGAGCGTGTCGGACTCGGCACAGTTGCATGCCGAAGCCTTCAGCCCCGAAGCCATGGCGGTATTGGAAGCCAGCCTGCAGGTGCGCAACCTGATCAACACCCCCACCGAAGACATGGGTCCGGAACAATTGCAACACGCCGCGCAGGCTTTGGCAGATCGCTTCAATGCGCAAATGTCGGTGGTGATCGGCGATGACCTATTGACGCAGAACTATCCCACCGTGCATGCCGTAGGCCGCGCATCACACCGCGCGCCGCGCGTCATTCGTCTGGATTGGGGCAATGCTGCACATCCGCAGCTGGTGCTATGCGGCAAAGGCGTGTGTTTCGATACCGGCGGTTTGGACATGAAGGCTGCAGCCGGCATGCGCAATATGAAAAAAGACATGGGCGGTGCTGCTCATGCGCTGGGCTTGGCACAACTGATTATGCAAAATGCTTTGCCGGTAAGGCTTACGGTACTGATTGCCGCTGTGGAAAACAGCGTATCCGGCAACGCGTTCCGGCCCGGCGATATCATACGCACACGTCAAGGCCTTAGCGTTGAAATCCACAATACCGATGCCGAAGGCCGCTTGGTGTTGTGCGATCTGTTGGCCGAAGCCAGCGCCATGAAGCCCGACCTCATCATGGATTTCGCTACGCTCACCGGCGCCGCGCGCATCGCCCTGGGCCCGGATCTTCCGGTGCTGTACTGCAACCGCGACGGCTTGGCCGAAGACTATATGGCGGCTGGGCGCGAACAACACGACCCTATTTGGCGTTTGCCGCTGTGGCAACCGTATTTGAGCTACCTGAAATCGACGATAGCTGATCTATCGAATGCCAGCACCGGAACCCACGCCGGCAGTGTAACGGCCGCTTTGTTCCTTCAGTGCTTTGTAAAACCTGACATCGACTGGACACATATGGACGTGTACAGTTGGAACGACAGCGAGCGTCCGGGCCGGCCGGCCGGCGGCGAGGCCCAGGGTTTGCGCGCGGCCTTCGCACTGTTGAAGAAAAAATATGACGACCGGCACTAAGCTTTGTATTACCGAATTGCCATACTCTTTATTAATACGATCTAGGATTTCCTTATGAACCGCCCCGATGACCTGCTGAACGCCTTAAAAATCCAACGCAAGCCCCTTGCCGAAAAAAAGCGCCGCTGGCCATGGATCATACTGGTAATTATTGGCATAGGTGTATTGTTCGCACTCACCCGCAGCAAGCCAATGGTGGTGGAAACAGTGGCCCCGCGCTCTGCTGCCAGCAGCGGCCCGGCCACGGTACTGGACGCTTCCGGTTATGTCACGGCACGCCGGATTGCCACGGTATCCTCGAAAGTCACCGGTAAGGTCAAAGAAGTCTATATCGAAGAAGGCCAGCGGGTTAGCGAGGGCGAAATTCTGGCACGCCTGGATCCACTCGATGTTGAAGCCCAGCGCCAGCTTTCGAAAGCGCAGCTGGCCTCGAGCCAATCGCAATTGGCTGAAGCGCGCGCGCAACTGCAATTGGCCGAAAGCACCCTCAGCCGCAACCGCGATTTGGCCAGCCAGCAATTGGTGTCCCGACAAGCCCTGGATACCGCTAAAGCCGACCGGGATGCCCGCGCTGCACGTCTTGCCAGCTTGCAGAAGGCTGTCAGTGTCAGCCAGGAGCAACTCAGCGTTGCCAACTTGAGTGTGGACAACACCGTCATCCGTGCACCGTTCGACGGCGTCATCATTGCCAAAGCTGCGCAGCCTGGAGAAATGATTTCGCCGATTTCGGCGGGCGGCGGCTCGATCCGTACCGGTATTGGTACGTTGGTTGATATGGACTCGCTAGAGGTGCAGGTTGATGTCAACGAAGCCTACATCGGGCGCGTCACTCCGGAAATGCCGATTGAAGCCGTTCTCAACGCCTACCCGGACTGGAAAATTCCGGGCGCAGTGATTGCCATCATTCCAACCGCTGACCGCTCCAAAGCCACGGTAAAAGTGCGGGTTGCGCTCGATAACAAAGATCCGCGCATTGTTCCCGATATGGGCGTTCGGGTGAGCTTTCTGGAAAAACGCGATGCCGACAAGCCGCTAACCGGCATGCTGATTGCCAATACCGCCGTGATTGAAGATGCCGGAAAATCCTACGTGTTCCTGCTTCGTGAAGACAAGGCCGTGCGCACCGAAATCACCGTGGCCGAGCGCAACGACAGCGACAGCCGGGTTACCCGTGGTCTGGCTGCCAGCGATGCAGTCATCAACAACCCGGACAAAGCCCTGACAGACGGCGTTGCCGTTCGCCTGAAAGATCCGACGGAGAAATAAGCGTGAGCGCTGACACTTCCCTTTTTCCTTTGGTGGAAATCCGGCAACTGACCAAAGCCTATGTGCGTGGCAAGCAGGTGTTGGAAGTGCTGCATGGCATCAATCTGGATATTCCCGAAGGCGATTTCGTGGCGCTGATGGGACCATCCGGCTCAGGTAAAACCACGCTGCTCAATCTCATCGGCGGTATCGACTCGCCCACCGGCGGTCTATTGAAAATCGATGGCCAGCGTATTGATGATTTGCCCGGCGATGAACTGGCAGCATGGCGTGCCAATACCGTAGGCTTCATTTTCCAGAGTTACAACCTAATGCCTGTGCTGAGCGCACAGAAAAACGTGGAGTTGCCGTTGCTACTCACCGACATGAGTGCCGGCGAGCGTCGCGATCGTGCCCGCATCGCACTGCAACTGGTGGGCATTCTTGACCGCGCCGGCCACAAGCCGAATGAACTTTCCGGCGGTCAGCAGCAGCGCGTTGCCATCGCCCGGGCTTTGGTTTCCGACCCGCGTATTTTGATCTGTGACGAGCCCACCGGCGATCTTGACCGCAAGACCGCCGACGAGGTACTGACCTTGCTGCAACAGTTGAACCGTGAATTCGGCAAAACCATTGTGATGGTGACCCATGACCCGAAGGCTGCCGAATATGCACGGCGCACTGTGCACTTAGATAAAGGCACCTTGGTTACTGAGGCAGCACACTAAGCCATGCTGAAATACGTCAACCTTGTGCTCTCCGGTCTGCTGCGCAAAAAATTGCGTACCACGCTAACCTTGCTGTCGTTGGCGGCGGCGTTCACCTTGCTGGGTTTGTTACAGGCGGTCAACTCGTTGTTCTCAGGCGCTGCGGATTTTCTCGGCGCAAACCGTTTGATATCGCAAGCCAGCACCAGCTTCACTCAACCTTTGCCGATGCGGCTGCTGCCGCAGATCGAAGCGGTCCCGGGCGTGCAAGCGGTTTCGCACTCACAGTTCTTCGGCGGCGTGTACGGCGAAGGGCGCAATTTCTTCCCACAGTTCGCGGTCAACCCACTGCGTTTGCGTCAGACCTATCCGGAATGGGTGATGCCGGAGGACAACTGGCGTAACTTCACCTCCACCCAGGACAGCGCCATCGTGGGCCGGCAGCTGGCGGATCAATTCGGCTGGAAAGTGGGCGACACCGTGCCGTTGAACAGCTTCATCTGGTCGAAAGCCAACGGCTCGCGCACATGGGAGTGGCGCATTGCCGGCATTTTCGACGGCAAAGACGAAGAGTGGCAAAAACGGGCAGCTTTGATGTATCTGAACTACGGGCAATTTGATGAAGGCCGTAATCCCGGGGCGCGCGGCTTGGCCGGCGTATTTGTGGTGCGGGTAGACAACTCCTCCGAGTCGGAACGTATCGCCAGCGCCATCGACGCCAAATTCAAGAATTCCTCGGATGAAACCAAGACCCAGAGTGAGCAGGAATTCCAGCTCGGCTTCATCCGGCAACTCGGCGATATCGGTTTAATCGTCAACCTAATTACCGGCGCGGTTTTCTTCTCAATATTGTTTTTAACCGGCGTAGCCATGAGCCAGGCGGTGCGTGAACGCATCCCGGAACTGGCGGTGTTGAAATGCCTGGGCTTCAAAGACGGCACGGTCATGTGGCTGGTATTGGCGGAGGCCTTTGCCCTGTGCCTAATTGGTGCCGGCATTGGCATGGGCCTGGCCAGCGTCTTGATGACACTGCCCTTCATTCAAAACACCATCCCGGTGCAAGCCGATGCGTTTGTCTGGGTCATTGCGGCACTCAGTGTTCTGGTACTGACACTGTTGGTGGGTGTGCCTCCCGCCTACACCGCACAACGCCTGAAAATCGTCGATGCACTGGCCGGCCGCACCGATGACAGCTTTCTGGAAGCGATTCTGCGCAAGGCGGTTCGCGCAGCACAATGGCTGAGCCGACTGATCACCGGAAAATCCGCGGAGATTCCGAATTGAGCCGTTTAACCCAGATCCGTGAGATTACCCGAATGAATCTGGCGTCCATACCCGAGCGCCTGGGGCCAAGCCTGGTCATCGTCATTGGCATCGCCGGCGTGGTCGGGGTATTGGTGGCCTTGCTGTCGATGTCGACCGGCTTGCAGCAGACCTTAGGCAGTAATGGACGAACCGATCAGGCCGTCATCACCCGTGGCGGTGCCAACGGTGAGTTGGCCAGCTTCCTGACCATCGGCTCGGCCACGTTGGTTAAACAAGACCCCGCCATCGCCCGAAATGCCGATGGCATCGCGTTGGCCAGTGGCGAACTGATTGTGATTACCGAAGTGCCACGCCCAGGACAAAAAACCGGGGCCAATGTGACCCTGCGCGGCGTTGAGCCGATCGGCATGCGTATTCGCTCCGATTTCCGGATTACCGAAGGCCGCGTATTCAGGCCCGGCGTGCAGGAGTTGATTGTAGGTAAAGGCGCCGCCAGTCAGTTCAGCGGGCTTGAGGTAGGCCGAAGCCTACGCTTCCGCGGCTCGACATGGACCGTGGTCGGACATTTTGAAAGCGGTGGCTCCTACGATTCCGAGCTATGGAGTGATGTTCAAACCGTTCAGAGCGCATGGCGTCGTGCCGGTGTGTCATCGGTGTTGGCGCAGATGAAAAGCGAAATGCTGTTGCCGGCAATGGCGAAGCGAATGAAAGAAGATCCGCAGTTGGATGTGGAAGCCAAAAGCCAGTTGGAATTTTACCGTGGCCAAAGCGGCAACCTCACCGCCACCATCGGCGTCTTGGCCGGCATCGTGGCCTTGATCATGGCCGTAGGTGCCACATTCGGTGCGCTCAATACCATGTACTCGGCCGTGTCGGCACGTACACGCGAGATCGGCACATTGCGCGCCCTGGGTTTCGGGGCATTGCCGGTTGTAGCATCGGTGATGGCCGAATCTCTTTTGCTGAGTCTCTCCGGTGGCGTGCTTGGTGCACTGTTTGCCTATGTGGTTTTCAACGGCTATGCCGTATCCACGCTGGGTGGCGGCTTCACCCAAGTGGCTTTCCAGTTTGCTGTCACCCCGGGACTGGTAGTCATCGGTCTGGCATTGGCTGTCGGAATCGGCCTCATTGGCGGGCTTGCGCCAGCGCTGCGCGCTGCACGCCTGCCGGTTACCGCAGCATTGCGCGGCTAATAAAGCCGTCAGCTTTCCGGCTTGGCTCTGGTGTTATGATGTTTATTGTATTCATCGTGGAGCATGCCTTACCAGGCATACGCAATGGCGAGCTTGCGGAAACAATCCTTACTGATGGCGGCATTGACCATGGTGGTTTTCATGGTCATGGGTACCGCCATTTCCAACTATTGGATGGAACGCAGCCTGCGCGAATTTGAACTGCGCGATGTGCAGCACTCGCTGAGTCAAACCGAACAGCTGTTGGGTAGCCAGATTTTAAATCTGCGCAAACAAGCCCGGGATTATGCGGTATGGGACACCACCTACGAATTCATGCATAACGGTGATCCCGGCTATGCCTTTAATAACTATTCCGATGAAATCTTCGGGAATCTGGACTCGGATTTCGTCCTATTGCTAAACAATCAAGGCAGACTGACACTTAAACTGTCCCAGTCACGCTTTAGTGACCGCAGCAACACCCCAGGCATTTCGATATCCGAGTCCTTGCGTACACAAATGCAGCCTGTTGCCCAGCGTAGCGGAACGCAATTCACCGGCGGCTTGGTTTGGATTGACGGTCGAGCGTTTTTGTATGGTCTGAGCAGCATTCTCGACAACGAGGCCAATTCCACACCGCGGGGTATTTTGGTATTTGCACGCGAGCTGAGCGTGGAGCGCGTGTCTGTTTTGCGCAGCCTGGCACGTGAAAACTTCACCCTCAGACCTCTAAGCCCGCATTCGCCGCTGGTCCAACCGATGATTCAGGGCGATGCCATTAAAACTGCGCTGATTTTCAAGGACACCAATGGGCAGCCTACGGCAGAATTGGCTTTGGACAAACAACGTCCACTGCTTAGTCAAATCTCGACGCTTAAAACCATTATCCTTCTGAACGCCCTAATCATCATCCTGTTGTCCTTGGGATCCGTGTACTTTCTGTTCGATCGGATTGTATTGCGTAAAATTGAAATTCTGGTGCAGTCCATCAGTAACACCCGACTCAATGCCGGCAAGAACTCAAGAGTTACGCTGCAGGGAAACAGTGATGTCGATCGTATCGCCACGGAAGTCAATCACCTTCTGGACGATCTGCGCTACAGCTATGTACAGCTCGAATACGATGCATTGCATGACCATATGACCGGGCTTGGAAACCGTAAGAAATTGCTGCAGGAACTGGACAACATCTGCCGTGAACTTAAGTCAGGGTCTGGGCGGCGCTCGGCCATACTGTTGATGGACCTGGATGCTTTCAAGGACATCAATGACCTGCACGGCCACATGGCGGGCGATCACGTGCTGAAAACCGTAGCGGCCCGCCTGAACGGTTATGCCAGCAAAGACCAAGTCGCGATTCGCATCGGTGGCGATGAATTCGCGTTCATCGTTCCGGAGTTCAAGGAAAAAACACCTACCCACTACGCCGCACATATCCTTTCTCTGGTGACGCAACCGATTTCCTTCGAAAACCACCTACTGCATGTGCAGGCTTGTATCGGCATCGTCATCATCGACAAGAGTTTGGGCGCCAATCTAAGACCGTTGGATATTCTTCGCAAAGCCGATATCGCCATGTACGCCTGTAAACAGCAAGACAAAAACGGTTACCTGCTGTTCCATGAGGAAATCGAGCTCAAGCAGAGCGAACGCAAGAAATTGGAATCCGATTTGTCCTTCATGATTGCCACGGAAACCTTCGATCTGGTATTGCAGCCCATCGTCAATGTTAGCAACGGCCAACCGTATGCGCTTGAGGCGCTGTGCCGGTGGCGTCACCCGGATCTCGGCATGATATCGCCCGATGTCTTTATCCCCATAGCGGAAAGCACCAAGCAGATACCAAAACTGGATAAGGCGATGATCAAGCGCGCCTGCAAGGAATTGGCCGTTCAGCGTCAACGCCACCCGGATTTGCTGCTCAGTGTCAATCTTTCCGCCATTACCCTGACCGAAGTGGATATCGCCAGTTTCATATATGCCACACTGCACGAATACGGATTGCCACGTCATGCATTGATGCTGGAGATTACCGAGTCATCCTTGTCGTCCGATGAAGACCGTATGACCTCTGCCATCAGCGCGCTGATGGATCTCGATATTCAGATACTGATCGACGACTTCGGCACCGGCTACTCCTCACTTTCGCGCCTGAATTCTTTGCCGTTGGATTGCGTCAAGATCGACAAGAGTTTTCTTGATGCCTTAGATGACGGCGACCGATCCCTGTGCAGCATCATCATCAATATGGCACACAGCTTGCATATGCAGGTTATTGCCGAAGGTGTGGAGACCCAGCGCCAGCTCGAGCTGCTCTCCGACATGGGCTGTGATTTCGTTCAAGGTTACTATTTGGCGCGACCGCTCGACATTCCGCAACTGAATGCGTACATGGACACATTCGCAGAGCCGGCCTGATTGTGAACGGATGCCAACGGAACACGCCAAGCTGTCAACGAAACCCGCGGTGCTCCGTTATTCCCTAGACACGGCACCTTTCGCTGCCGCCTGGAGAACCCCATGAAACACGTCATTCTCAAATCCCTGTTGTGCGCAACGGCTTTCTGTATAGCCAGTGGTGCGCAGGCCAACTCCCCACGTTCTGCGCATCTCGACCGCAAGGGCGATCGCATTGAACATCGCCTTGATGTCAAAGGCGACCGTATAAACCAGCGTCTGGATGCCCGCGGCCAGCACATCAATGCACGTCTCGATCGACGTGCGGCACTGGCTGCGGCAAATGGCAATTGGCAACGTGCGCGCCAGCTTGACCGCAAGGGCAACCGCATCGAACGCCATCTGGATCGCAAAGGCAATCGAATAGACCGTCATTTGGACCGGAAAGGCAAGCGTATCGACCGTCGCTTGGATCGCCGTGCCCGGCGCCTCGGCTGAATAACCGCCAAGTGGAAACGGTAATGCGAGCATATGACTGATAACGCCATGGCACAGTTTCTGGCATCGGTTGAACAGAAAGCTTTTCGCATGGCAATGTTTGCTGTGCGAAATCGCGACGATGCCTTGGACATTGTGCAGGACGCCATGTTTAAACTGGTGCAACGCTACAGCGGTCATGATGCTGCCGAGTGGCCACCCTTGTTTTTTCGGATTCTGCACCACCGTATTACCGATCAGCATCGCCGTAATACCTGGGCGAGCTGGCTTTACCCCAAACGCAATGCGGCTGAAGACGATAACGGCATACCCGATATTGCCGATCCCGGGCAACTGCCACAGGACGAGCTATTGCATCAAGGCCGTGCCATGTCGCGCCTGCAGAAGGCATTGCAAGAATTGCCGCTACGGCAACAACAGGCGTATCTTCTGCGCCACTGGCAGGGGCTGGATGTGAAGTCTACAGCCATTGCCATGTCCTGTTCGGAAGGCAGCGTTAAAACCCACCTGTCGCGGGCACTGGCGGCATTGAAGAACGAACTCGCGGAGGACTGGCCATGAACACCCATGACCCTAACGAACATCGCCTTATCGAACAGATAAATGCCCTGCTCGATGCAAACAGAGCGAATACCGACGAGCGCAAGGCATTGCAACTGGCCCGATCACGGGCACTGCTGACACAACCGAAAAGGGGAGCGCCGTTGCCATGGATGGCATTTGCGCTGTCAGCAGCATTTGCTACGGTAATTGTGGTTAATTTGCCAGGCAAACACCCGATTGTGGCCAAACAGGCCATCACCCAAAGCAAGCCCCCTACGGCTTCCGTCTCCCCTGCCAACAACAATCCCGTCAGTACAAAATCAGCAACCTCTGCCACCTCAGCACTGGACTTGGATCTTATTGAAAATATGGAGTTGTATGAAGATGCCGAATTCTATCAATGGTTATCGGAGCAATCCGCACAAGGAGCACATGATGCATAAATTCATTCTTACCGTAGCCTTGGGTATGGCAATGCCCGTGGCTTTTGCCGCCGAAGGCCCGGTGCCTTGGCAACAACTGAGCGCCGAACAGCAAAAGACCTTGGAACCGCTGAAGGACCGCTGGTCCGAGATGCCGGCAGAGCGCCAGCAACGCCTGCTGCGTAATGCCGAACGCTGGCAGAAAATGAGTCCCGAACAACGCGAGCGCCTGCAAAAAAATCGTCAGCGCCTGCAAGAATTAACCCCGGAACAACGGCAGCGCCTGCGCCAACGCCAGCAGAACGTCAGAAACATGACCCCGGAACAGCGTCAACGCATGCGCCGCGCCTTCGAGAACTTCCGTACCATGTCACCCGAACAGCGTGCCGAGGCACGGAAAAAATTCCAGGCGATGAGCCCGGAGCAACGCCGGGAATTCATGCAAAAACGCCGGCAAGAGGCGGAAAAATCCAAGGACTAAGCTCTCAGCGCAGTCGTTTGCCCAGTGTTACCATGCCGATGCTGGCCAGAATTAAAACCATGGCCAGCACGGTATGCGAGTTCATCGGCTCACCCAGCAACAACACGCCCAGCAGCAAGGCAATCGGTGGGTTGACGTAAGCGTAACTGGTGGCCAGCGCCGGGCGCACATGCTTGATCAGCCAGACAAAGGCCGAATACGCGATGATCGAGCCAAACAGTGCCAAGTAGAGCATAGCTGCTGTGGCCTGCAATGTCGGCGCATGATCAAAGCGCTCGCCCAATAAAAGTCCGATAAACAACGACAGTACGCCACCAATTGCCATTTGCCATGCTGACAATGCCATTGACCCCGGCAGATCGCGACCCTTACTCCACATCGAGCCCCAGGCCCAGCCCAGCGGTGCAGCCAATACGCACAATAAGCCAACAGTAGACACCCGCAATTCACTGCCCAGATTCAACCAGATTACGCCCAGAAACCCCAACACAAGACCTGTCCATTCCAGGCGGCTGGGGTGATAGCCGCGAAGCGCCGAAAACACACCGGCCCATAACGGCATAGCCGCTACACCGATGGCCACCACGCCACTGGACACGGTCTGCTCGGCCACATTGACAAAGGCATTGCAGAGCACCGTCATCACCAAAGCCAGAACAAACAATGACGGCCACTGTGCCCTGGTGGGCAACGGCGTTTTTTTATAGGCCAGCCAAGACAACATCAAGCCACCGGCAATCAACATGCGAGAGCTGGTCAGAAGAAACGGCGGATAATCCGGCAGTGCCAATTTGATGGCGAAGTAGGTAGAACCCCAGATTAAATAAACCGCCAATAAGGCGGCCAGGGTATGGCTGGTTTTGACAGGGGAATTCATGGGCCAGTATCGCATGCGGCTTCCGAATGCAGAAGCGTTTGCTTCAGAGGCAATCCCCAACGGTAACCGCCCAATGAGCCGTCGCCGCGGACGATTCGATGGCACGGCACCAATACCGCAACCCGGTTGCCGGCACAGGCACGTGCCACGGCACGTGCCGCCTTGGGCATATTCAATTCTGCAGCCAATTCAGCATAGCTGCGTGTCTGGCCTTTGGGCAGACGCATCAAAGCCTGCCAGACACGATGTTGAAAAGCCGTACCAATAAGTTCAACATCAACTGTGACCGATTGCCCGGCGAGCACTGCCGCTACGGCACGCACTTTGTCGGCAATCAGGGCTTCGCCCTCATGTACGGCATTGAGTGTGGCGTTGGGAAACTCGCGTTGCAATTCAGCCAGAAGCTCTGCTTTGGAATCAGCCAATGCCACGGCACAGATACCCCGGTCAGTGGCAGCAATCAAAGCCTTGCCCAGCACCGTCGTACTAATCGTCCAATGAAGAGTAAGGCCCTCGCCGCCTTTACGGTAATGCGCCGGAAGCATGCCCAGTTTCGCCGCGCCGTTCTCGTACACGCGCGAACTGGAACCGAAACCGCTGTCGACCCAAGCCTGAGTGACATCGGCCCCTTGGCGAAGCCGACGCTTCAGGCTACCGATTTTCAGCTGCGCTGCGTACTCGGCAGGACTGAGGGCGAAC
>JAHEBG010000146.1 GCA_024642445.1 Gammaproteobacteria bacterium
TGCAGGAAAATCCACGCCTGACCAACCCCGATTCCGATTTGAAGTTGAACAAGCCGGAATTGAAAGTGGAAATGAACCGCGACAAGATCGCAGCCGTGGGCAGCAATGTCAATGCCGTAGGGCGCACTCTGGAAACCATGCTCGGCGGCCGTAAGGTTACCCGCTTCAAGAAAGGTTCAGAGCAGTACGATGTGATCGTGCAGGTTGACGATGACAAGCGCCAGACCCCGGAGGCCATGGCCAATATTTATGTGCGTGGCAATGACGGTTTGGTACAAATGAGCAACTTGGCCACCGTGACTGAAACCGTGGCCGCCAAAGAATTGAACCATTTCAATAAAATGCGTTCCGCCGTAATCAGCGCTGGTCTTGCGCCCGGCTATTCACAGGGCGAAGCGCTGACATGGCTGGAGAAGGCCTTGCAGGAGGTAGCGCCCGGCGCCCTGTACGATCTGGATGGCCAGTCACGTGAATTCCGCGAGTCCGGTTCCAGTGCTTCCGGGCTTTTGCTGTTGGCTTTGATCTTCATCTATTTGGTGCTGGCTGCGCAGTTCGAGAGTTTCATCGATCCACTGGTGATTCTGCTTTCGGTACCGTTGGCCATTTTCGGTGCTTTCTTGTGTCTGGTGCTGCTCAATGCCGGTGCCCATGCGGGCTTTTGGAATGCCACCGGCTCGTGGAACATTTATACCCAAATTGGCGTGGTTACCTTGATCGGCCTGATTTCCAAACACGGCATCATGATTGTGGAGTTTGCCAACCAATTGCAGGCCTTGGGTAAATCCAAACGCGATGCCGTGATTGAATCCGCCACGCTGCGCCTGCGCCCAATATTGATGACCACCGGTGCCATGGTGCTGGGTGCGGTGCCTCTGGCCATAGCCAGCGGTGCCGGTGCGGAAGCGCGTCACCAGATTGGTTGGGTAATTGTTGGCGGCCTGAGTATCGGTACCGTGTTTACCTTGTTGCTCGTCCCGGTGGCGTATCTGCTGTTGGCGCGTAATCGCGCAAACATTGCCGAGGCCTGATTACGGGCCGCGGTAGCGGCAACCGGAAGTGCAGGTTTCGTGCACCCACACTTCGCTTAAGGCCGGCAGCGACGGCTTTAGTGCCTGCCAAATCCAGCGGGAAAGGTTTTCGCTGGTGGGGTTTTCCAAGCCGGGGATATCATTCAAGTAATGATGGTCGAGGCGATCATAAATCGGCTGGAACGCACTTTTGATGTCGGTGAAGTCCATGATCCATCCGGTGTGTTCGCCCGGCTCGCCAGCAACAAACAATTCCACCTGAAAAGAATGGCCGTGCAGGCGCGCGCATTTGTGGCCTTCAGGCACATTGGGCAGCCGGTGCGCTGCTTCAATGTGGAATTTTTTATAGATTTCCATAGTACTTCCGCTCAAATGCTCGCCGATAGCATAGCATTAATGCTTTCAAGCCTTATGCGCGAACTATACATGATCAGAAACGTGGTAGGTGTGGTGCTGGCAGGTGGCCGCTCGCTGAGAATGGGGCAGGACAAAGCCGCATTGGCCATGCCTTCAGGCAGCTTGCTGGCCTACCAACGGCGCCGACTTGAATTGCTGTGCCCACAGGTGCAGGTAAGCAGCAACGGCAACGATGCCAGTGGCTTGCCCGACCGCTACCCCGGCATTGGCCCGCTGGCAGGCATTGATGCGGCCACGCAGTGTTTTCCTGGTGCTGACTTATTGGTGTTGCCGGTGGATATGCCCGGGGTTTCTACCGAAAGTCTTCTGCGCTTAATGGCGGTTGATGGCCCGGCCCATTTTAAAGGGCATCCGTTGCCGGCCTATTTCCCGGCAAGTGCCGGCGTTGCGAAGCATATTGAAGCCTTGTTGGCGCAAGTGCCACCGGTATACGCCGTGCATGCGTTGCACACACGTCTGGGCAGCATCGCATTGCAGAAGCCTGATGCCGAAGAATTGGCCAATCTCAATACCCCGGAAGACTGGCAACGATTTCTGGCCACAATGCAGGCATAAAAAAGCCCCGAATCAACGGGGCTTTTTCTTAGCGGTGGTCATTAATGCGAAAGCGCATAAAAGATATGGTTGCCAATAGTGAACTTGCGCTTGAGGCGGTTTGACCATTTCGGCGCCACATAGGTGGCATGGAAAAACATCACATTGTCGCGCTTCGAGCCCATGGCCTCACGCGCTGCACGCCGGGTGTCATTGCTGACCGTGGCGCTGAACGTGGCATCGTTGCCTTTGTACCAGGAAAACTGCTTGCGTTGCTTGACCACGCCACACACCGAGTGCGGGAAGCGCTTGGAGGCGGCACGGTTCAAAATGACATTACCTACGGCCAGTTTCCCGGCATAGCTTTCACCGCGGGCTTCATGGTGAATGGCGGCTTCTAAACAGCGAACTTCAGCTGGGGGTAAATCAATCATGATTTGCTCCATGTCTTACGTTGGTTTGTGGGGTGATGGCGACGCCTACGATTTGTTTGAGGCGATTTTGCCGGGCAGCCTGGGAAATTTCAGGTGCTAAGTAATTGAATTGACATCATTGTCTGAATTTGGATGACGCATTCTGAGGGGATTTAGCTGAATGAATGGTGAAGCGATAGTGTGGCAAGCGCTTGAAACTGAATGCTTTTTCACATTTAGTGGGGTTTGCAGGAGTAGCATTCGAATGATGCATTTACTCTAAATTGTGGAGCTATACCATGAAAATCGCTGTGTTAGCCGTTGTTGCAACACTTTGTTCCGGCATGATGGCGGCTTCGGGCGCACAAGCCGGACAGGCAAAAATGGTTTGGGAAAATCCCGATAAATTTACCGATATCCGCCCAGGCATGGGCACAGACCGCAGTTATCGCAAGGGCCTTGAGCGCGCAATGAATGCCGCTCTGCAGAAAATGGCGGCCGATCTTCCGGCAGATCAAACCTTTGAAATCACCTTTACCGATATTGATTTGGCCGGTGAAATCGATCCGGTGGAATTGCCTGGAGCGCATCAGTTGCGCCTCTTAAAGGACGCATATTTTCCACGATTGGTGTTCGATTACCGAATTGTTGATGCCACCGGAAAGCTGGTGGCAGAGCAGAAGGGGGTGGACTTGAAAGACATGTCCTACTTAAGAGGCAACAATGCCGGCAGCTCCAGCAGCGATTTTTATTATGAAAACCGAATGCTCAAAAACTGGTTCAATACCACGCTTCGGCCCAGTAAAAAGTAAAAAATAACCCGCCGATAGGCGGGTTTGTTTTTGGTGGCTATGGGTGGACTCGAACCACCGACCCCGGCATTATGAGTGCCGTGCTCTAACCGGCTGAGCTACATAGCCTAAAACGGATAAGGACGCGTATTTTCGCGTTTTTCGGTGGAAGTGTCAATAAAATCGCGCCTTGTGCATTGTCTAAGGCTGTGGCAGTCTTATAGACAGTAGAATTTTCTGGAGTTCCGGCCGTGATAGATCCGGACGGTTACCGACCTAATGTCGGCATCATTTTGATGCGTGACGATGGCATGGTGTTTTGGGCTCGGCGGGTCAACCGTGACGGTTGGCAGTTTCCGCAGGGCGGCATGAATACCGATGAAACGCCCATCGAAGCGATGTACCGCGAGTTGCAAGAGGAAACCGGCTTGCAGGCGCATCATGTGCAGGTATTGGGCGCAACGCCCGGCTGGTTACGTTACCGGTTGCCTCGCCGCAGCATACGAACCCACAGCAAACCGGTGTGTATTGGCCAGAAACAGGTGTGGTTCTTGCTGAAATTATCCGCCGATGAATCCAATGTCTGTCTGGATGCCAACGAAACTCCCGAGTTCGATTCCTGGCGCTGGGTGGATTTCTGGTATCCGGGCGAAAATGTGGTGCATTTCAAGCGCGAAGTCTATATCAAAGCCCTGCGTTTGCTGTCGCCGTTCGCGCGGGATCTGGCCGGTGAGCACAACGTTCCTGAGCATGTGGGCGAGGCGCTGGCCAAGAAAATACAAGACCGGCGCTATTCGCCGCCAGGTAAACGTCGCCCGGCTTAATTGCCGTCCGGCTCGGACAACAGGGCATTCAGCGCTGTTTTTACCTGCTCAAATTCAAAGATAAGATGCTTGGCGCCCTGTGTTGGGCCTTGAATATCGCCGGCTTTTCCGCACTTTTCCATATCCAGGGCCATGGCTGACAGGCGCTTCGCCCCCAGATTGGCACTGGAAGATTTCAAGGTATGAGCCGGCGTAATCAAGGCAGCACTGTCTCGATTGCTGAGTGCCGCCAGAATCTGGCTGACCAGTTTAGGGCTGTCTTCAAGGTA
>JAHEBG010000147.1 GCA_024642445.1 Gammaproteobacteria bacterium
AACGCCGGTTTTCGTGGATGCCATCGGCCTGTCCAGACATCTATCGGCAAGCCGTAATAACGGTTTCGCCTCCCTGCTCGCTTTCATTCAACACACGGCGGAAAATGCATGAAGCCCCAATCCGGTTATCTGTTCAGTTGCATCGCCTTTGCCTTGGCCAGCGCGCCATTGTCGGCAGGCGCGCCAACGCCTAGCGCCAACATTCCGCAACGCGCGGAGCTGCCGCAGCAGCAACATGCTCTGGCTTTTTTCATTGAACGCTTCCAGGCCGATCTTGCCAGCACCGAGCACACGTACGACATTACTGCAGGCCCGGCACGGGAAGCTGCATTGCGGGCACTGTACCTGGGTTGGTTGGCCCGTCTACATGAATACAAACCGCGTGCCTTGGCCTTGGAAGACCGCATAGACTATGCCCTACTGCAACGCGAATTACGCTACCGACTTGAGCAGCTGGATTTCAGCCACGAGCGCAACCAACAGGCTCTGGCTTTGTTGCCGGGTATTGCGCCGCTGATTGAAATGGCGGAACAGCGCCGTGCCCTGCAACCGGTTCTGCCGATGCAGGCACAGCGGCTGATGCAGGCCGCCAGTGAGGGATTGAAAGCCAATGAAACGGCATTGATCAATTCCGATAACCCCATATCGCCGGTGGTGGCTCTGCGCGCCTCGAAACTGCTGACGGCATTCCGCAACGATCTTAAACAGTGGCATACCTTTTATGACGGGTATGACCCCACCTACAGCAAAATCGTACGTGACAGCTATCTGGCACTCGACAAACAATTCGAGAGCAGCATCAATTTCCTGCGCAATGATCTGGCCAAGGCCGCCGATCCGGAAACCATCATCGGCGACCCCATCGGACGCGAAGCGGTGGAATCGGCACTGCGCCATGAAATGATTCCCTATTCGCCGGAGCAGATTGTGCAATTGGCAGAAAAGGAATTGGCCTGGTGCCAAGCCGAAATGCAAAAAGCCGCAGCTGAAATGGGTTACGCCGATTGGCATGAGGCCTTGGAAAAAATAAAGCAGGATGGCCCGGCCGTGGGCGACCAACCGCAATACGTGGTCAAACTTGCCGACGAAGCCATCAACTTCATTGAAGACCGGAACTTGGTGACCATTCCGGAACTGGCCAAGCGCGATTGGCAGATGACCATGCTGACTCCGGAATACCAGTTACAGGCTCCGTTTTTCCTGGGCGGCCAGGATGTCTGGGTTGCCTACCCGCACGACAGCATGCCGGAAGCCAAGCGTGCCATGGCACTGCGTGGCAACAACCGCTATTTTTCGCGTGCCGTAGTCCATCATGAGCTCATTCCCGGCCACCATTTGCAGTACTTCTACAACAGCCGCTATAACCGCCAGCGCGAACTGTTCGACACCCCGTTTTGGACCGAGGGCTGGGCGCTGTACTGGGAATTCCTACTGTATGAGAAGGGCTTTGCCGAAACCCCCGAGCAGAAACTCGGCATGCTGTTCTGGCGCAGTCACCGTGCAGCCCGCATTTTATTTTCACTGTCGTTCCACATGAATACCATGAGCCCGCAACAAGCCATCGATTTGCTGGTGACCCGTGTTGGCCATGAGCGGGAAAATGCCGCGGCAGAAGTGCGCCGGAGCTTTGCCGGCGATTACAGTCCGATCTACCAAGCCGCGTATATGCTCGGCGGCCTGCAATTCTGGTCCCTACGTCAGGAAATGGTCGGTTCCGGAAAAATGACCGATCGCCAGTTTCATGATGCCATTCTCAAAGGCGGCCCGATGCCGGTTTCGGTAGTGCGCTACCGCTTGTTGGGCCAACCGTTCGACACCGAACTGAAACCGGCATGGCGGTTCTACCCTGGTTTGAATGCCGAATAAATCCGCATAAATAAAAAGCCCCGTTTCCGGGGCTTTTTAGTCAATCACCGAGCTGTTTCTTCTTGTGTTCCCAGCGTTCCTGGGCATCCACTGTGCGTTCAGCCATCGGTCGGCCTTCAAGACGCTTGATACCGATTTCCTCACCGGTATCCACGCAATAGCCGTAGGTGCCGTCGTCGATGGTGGCAATGATTTTTTCAATCTTATACAACAACTTGCGGTAACGATCGCGCGTTCGCAATTCAAAGAAGTTTTCGGTTTCGCGGGATGCACGTTCGGCTTCATCGCCCACATCGCGCGCCTCTTCCTTCAACTCATTGATGGTTTCCTGCGTGGCATTGAGCAGGTTTTCGCGCTCTGATAATAGCTTCTGCCGGAAATACTCCAACTGGAAGTCGTTCATGTACTCTTCTTTTTCGGTAGGCTTGTAGCCTGCCGGCAACTGCACGCGGCGCACCGATTTCTGTTTCACGGCTTTTTCGGTTTCGATATCGCGCAGAACATACCCGGCTTTAGCGCCCTTACGATTGCTGCGAACCGGTGCCGCGGAAACTTTTGGAATAGGAACGATTGCGGCAGCACCTTTTTTGCCCTTGGACGGCTTGACCGCCGGTGCCGGCGCCGGCGCTGCAGCGACTTTTTCGGGCTTGGCCTTGGATTTGGCTTTTGCTTTGGTTTCCGCTGCCTTGTTTACCATCTTGCTGATGGCCTGACTGGCCGCTGCGGCAGCCGCCTTACTGACCTTGATCGGTTTTTTGGCTAGCGCTTTTACCGGCGCCGCGGCTTTCTTGGCCGCTGGCTTAACTACCGGCTTAGCCGGCTTGGCTTTTGAAATCTTCTTCGCTGGCGCCTTTTTCACCGGCTTTGGCGCCGTGGCTTTCTTGGCAGGTGCTTTTTTTGCCGCAGGTTTTGCTACCGGTTTTTTGACCGGCGCTTTTTTCAGCACCGGCTTCTTGGCGACAGGCTTCTTAATTGGGGCTTTTTTAGCAACGGGCTTTTTAGCAGGTAGCTTTTTTGACGATGCCGGTGCTTTTTTCGCTGCAGCTTTTACGGGCTTTACGGCTTTCTTGGCAGGAGCCTTTTTTACCGTTTTTTTAACCGGCTTGCTGGCGACTTTGGCTGCTGGCTTCTTAGCGGCCGGTTTTTTGGCGGGTTTTACCGTTTTTTTGCTAGCCACGTGGCGTGTTCCTCGTTGGTTTAGGCTCAGGACATCTTTTATAGCCTACACTATAGACCTTAGCAAGATGTTGCGGTGATTTTTTATGCTGAAAACGCTCGCGCTGTGGATGTTGCGAGGCTATCAACTGCTGATTAGCCCGATGTTGGGCCAAACCTGCCGTTTCAGCCCGTCCTGTTCGAATTACTCCATGCAGGCCATCGAACGCTTCGGATTTTTCAAAGGCGGCTATCTCACAGCCCGCCGTCTGTTGCGTTGCCATCCGTTTAATCCAGGCGGTTACGACCCGGTTCCCGAAACATGCTGCCCTCACCCCCATCATTGAATATTCCCTCATGACCGACACTCTCAGTTTGACGCGCCCTGACGATTGGCACATCCACTTCCGGGATGGCGATGCCATGCGCAGCGTGGTTCCGCACACGGCCCGTGTGTTCGGGCGCGCCATTGTGATGCCTAATCTGAAGCCGCCGGTTGTGACGGTTGCCGATGCCGGTGCCTACCGTGATCGCATCCTGGCAGCTTCCGATGGCACCGGTTTCGATCCACTGATGACCTTGTACCTGACCGACAACACCCGCCCGGAAGAAATCCAGCGTGCGAAACGCTCCGGCTTCGTGCATGCCGTAAAATACTACCCGGCCGGCGCCACCACCAATTCGGATTCCGGCGTGACCGATATCCGCAAAGCCCATGCCGCCATCGCTGCCATGGAAGCCGAAGGCCTGCCGTTGTTGCTGCACGGCGAGGTTACGGACGGCGATATCGATATCTTCGATCGTGAAGCCGTGTTCATCGAGCGGCATTTGATTCCGCTGCTGAAGGATTTCCCGAAACTGAAAGTGGTGCTGGAACACATCACCACCCGGCAAGCCGCCGAATTCATTGCAACGGCACCGACAACGGTAGCGGCTACAGTAACCGTGCACCATCTGCTGTACAACCGGAACGCCCTGTTCCAAGGCGGTATTCGCCCGCACCTGTATTGCTTGCCGGTACTCAAGCGTGAACGCCACCGGCAGGCATTGGTTGAGGCCGTTACTTCCGGAAACCCGCGTTTCTTCCTGGGCACCGACAGTGCCCCGCACGCTGTTGGCGCCAAAGAAAGTGCCTGTGGCTGCGCCGGCATCTACACGGCACATGCCGCTATCGAACTGTACGCCCACGCCTTCGAGCAGGCCGGTGCGCTGGACAAGCTGGAGGCCTTCGCCAGTTTTCATGGTGCGGATT
>JAHEBG010000148.1 GCA_024642445.1 Gammaproteobacteria bacterium
CGTGGCGCAACAGTTGCTCCAGGCCGGCCGCATCATACAGCTCCCGGCGTTGGGTCAGGTTGGGTGCCACAAACCGTTCCTCGGCATCTTCGTGAAACACTTGGCCGCCGGCGTCCCGGCCATGACAGCCATTGCAACCCACGCGTGTTGCCACCCGCAGACCTTCCACCGGATCGCCCTGATACACGTTGGCCATCGTCGGCGCCTGTGCCGCTTCGGGCGCAGGGTTGTTACAACCGGAAACCGCCAGCAACAACGCCAAAGCCCCAAATACTCGTAACATGCCCATCCCCTTGCACGCACCCTTTTCGGCAGTGTACGCCAGCAAGGCCTGCGTGGCAAAAACGCGCGGTTGTCACACTACGGTCACATAATTTCCGTATTCTGGAGATGAACATTTGACTGTTCACCTCTCTACTTCGACCTTTCCCCGGGTCAAGCCGCTCGCAAAAGCGGCTTTTTTTTGCCTACATGACGGCAATGGCCATACCAAACAGACACAGCGTGACTGCCGTACTGGCCTGCAGACGCAGCCGGTAGAACCAGTCCGGAATCAGCCCTTCGCGATGCAAACGCCGGTCAAGCACTATCAGCAGCACAAAAACCACCAACAGCAGCCGAAAAGGCCAAGGCCCGGACGGTAATAGCAACGCAAGCCAAGCCGTTAACGCCACAACATTACTGCTGACCAACAAATTGATGCTGCAATGCTCGGCTTTAAACAAATACACCGCCCAATGGATTCCGGCGAGAAATGCCGCAATCACCGCGCCATAGGCTACGGTCAAAGCCGGCCATGGGGCCAGGTTTGGTGCCAGAATTTGGCCCAGCACGCCTGCGGCAAACGGGAATATCCCGGCAAAGGTTAAAAATCGGGCTGTAGCTTGTTGTTTGATATGCATAGGGGCTCCTGTATCCCAAGCAGTTTAATGCACAGGCCTCATAGGCTTGTGAATATCAAAAAACTCGCTGAAATCAATGAAATACATCGTGATTTCAGGTAAAATACTGCCTTGAATTTATTATTGGAGCTGTCATGACCCATCCCGTTCTTAGCGCATTAGGCCTTTCCGGCACCGAATCCGGCACCTACCTTGGCCGTGGCGAATGGTCTAAAACCACCGATGCCGGTGTTCTGGAACCGATCAACCCCAGCACCGGCGAAATCATCGGTCGCGTATACGCCTCCAGCCAAAGCGATTACGACACCATCGTAGAGCGCGCTCAAGAAGCCTTCAAAGTCTGGCGCACCACGCCTGCGCCAAAGCGCGGCGAAGCCATCCGTTTGTGTGCCGACGCATTGCGCGCACACAAAGATGCACTCGGTTCATTGGTGGCTCTGGAAATGGGCAAGATCAAACCGGAAGGTGACGGCGAAGTCCAGGAAATGATCGACATCGGCGATTTCGCCGTGGGTCTGTCGCGCCAGCTGTACGGCCTGACCATGCATTCCGAGCGCCCGGGCCACCGCATGTACGAGCAATACCACCCAATCGGACTGGTCGGCATCATATCCGCGTTCAACTTCCCGGTAGCGGTCTGGGCCTGGAATGCATTCCTGGCCGGTGCCTGCGGTGATATCTGCATCTGGAAGCCTTCGCCGAAGACCCCGTTCTCGGCCATCGCGTCCATGAAGATCTGCAACGAAGCGCTGAATAAAGCCGGCTTCCCCGATATCTTCTTCCTGTTCAACGACGGCGGCACCGAAATCGCCCAGAACTTCGTCGACGACAAACGCATTCCACTGATCAGCTTCACCGGCTCCACCCATGTCGGCCGTATGGTCGGCGAACGTGTGGCGCAACGCATGGGCCGCAGTCTGCTGGAGCTGGGCGGCAACAATGCCATCATCGTTGACGACAGTGCCGACCTGAAACTGGCGATTCCGGCCATCGTGTTCGGCGCCGTGGGCACTTGCGGCCAGCGCTGCACCAGCACCCGCCGCTTGTTCGTGCATGAAAAAATCTACGACACCGTACTGGAAAAACTGGTGGCGGCATACCAACAGGTCGAAACCAAAATCGGCGATCCGAACCTGCCAAGCACGCTGATGGGTCCGCTCAATTCGAAAGAAGCGGTAGCCCAGTTCCTGAAGGCCGTTGAAGGCGCCAAAGCCGCAGGCGGCAGCGTACTCAGCGGCGGCACCGCCATTGAAGGCCGTGGCAATTTCGTACGCCCTACCCTGATCGGCAACATCAAGAACAGCGACACCGTGGTACAGACCGAAACCTTCGCACCAATTCTGTATGTGATGAAGTACAGCACCTTGGATGAAGCCCTGGCCATGCAGAATGCCGTGCCGCAAGGCCTGAGTTCCTCGATCTTCACGCAGAACCTGAAAGCAGCGGAAGCGTTCCTGGCCGCCAGCGGTTCCGACTGCGGTATCGCCAACGTCAACATCGGTACTTCCGGTGCTGAAATCGGCGGCGCTTTCGGCGGTGAAAAAGAAACCGGCGGTGGCCGCGAATCCGGCTCCGATGCCTGGAAGGTGTACATGCGCCGTCAAACCAATACCATCAACTATTCGGATTCACTGCCGTTGGCGCAAGGGATTAAATTCGACCTGTAATGTATTCCCTGGCGCGTCCCCTGCTGTTCTGCCTGGATGCCGAGCGTGCGCACACGCTCGGCCTTGCGGCGTTGGAAACCGCCTATCGGCTGGGCCTGAATCCGCTGTTGGCACGCAAGCCCGAGGCTTTGCCCACCAAAGCCTTCGGCATCGAGTTTCCGAACCCGGTGGGTTGTGCCGCCGGCCTGGATAAAAACGGCGAACACATCGATGCCCTGATGGCGATGGGTTTCGGTTTCGTTGAAATCGGCACGGTCACACCGCGCCCGCAAGCCGGCAACCCGAAGCCGCGCATGTTCCGTCTGCCCGAGGAAATGGCGGTCATCAACCGTCTGGGCTTCAACAACGGTGGCGTCGATGCCTTGGTAAAAAACGTCGAGCGCGCCAAACGCCAAGGCATACTCGGCATCAACATCGGCAAGAACAAAGACACCCCGAACGAAAACGCGGTGGACGATTATCTGTATTGCCTTGAGCGTGTGTACGATTACGCCGATTACATCACCGTCAACATTTCCTCGCCGAATACCCAAGGCCTGCGTGATCTGCAGGGCGAGCAGGCATTGCGCACCTTCGTGCAGGAGTTGCGCGAAGCCCAGGAAGATCTGGCCGCCGTGCGTGGCCACCGCGTGCCGATGCTGGTCAAAATCGCACCCGATCTGAGCGAAGCGGAAATCGAAGGCGTTGCCACGGTATTCAACAACCTCTCCATCGACGGTGTCATCGCAGGCAATACCACGGTCGATCGCCAGATGATCTACGATCACCCGCTGGCGGCACAAGTGGGCGGATTATCGGGCAAACCTTTGTATGAAAAATCCACGCAAACCCTGCGCCGTCTCCGTCTGCATCTGGACAACAACATCCCCATCATCGGCGTGGGCGGCATTACCGACGGCGCCGACGCCTTGGGCAAAGTCACCGCCGGCGCCAACCTGGTGCAGTTCTACACCGGTTTCATCTACCGCGGCCCGGAATTGATCGACGAATGCGTCAGCGCACTGCGCCGCCGCCGTATCGGAGTGGATTGATGCAGCCGCTGCCGTGGGCCGAGGATGTCTCACTGGCGGGCCGTAACACCTTTCATGTGGCCGCGCGCGCGCAAGCCATGTGCGATGTCCGGCAACTGAGCCAAATCGGCGAGGCCTTTGATCTGGCGGCCATGAAGAATCTGCCGGTGCTGGTGTTGGGCGAAGGCAGCAATGTGTTGTTTGCCGGCAACTACCCCGGCCTGGTGCTGTGCATCACCGCCGACGACTGCCGCGTGCTGCAACAGGACGGCGACAGTGCTTTGATCCGCGCCGAAGCCGGCATGCGCTGGAACGATCTGGTCAACTGGAGCTTGGCCCGTGGCTGGAACGGCCTGGAAAACATGGCACTGATTCCGGGCACGGTGGGCGCTTGCCCTATCCAGAACATTGGTGCTTACGGCGTGGAAGTGGCCGAGTTCATCGAAACGGTTGAAGCCTATCACCGCGGCACCGGGCAAGTTAAACGTCTGCCGGCAGCCGACTGCGGTTTTGGCTACCGCGATTCCCGCTTCAAACAGGAACTCGATACCTGGGTAATCCTGGCTGTGGAATTTCGTCTGAACCGTAATCGCCCGCTGCAAATGGCCTATGCCGGTGTACCGGAAGAATTGCAGGCTATGGGCATTACAGAGCCCGCGGCTTTGCATGTGGCCGAAGCCATCAGCCGGATCCG